>JBFIWG010000210.1:0-6183 GCA_041606495.1 Nocardioidaceae bacterium | reverse complement strand
TGTTGGGCTCCGCGCCGAACTCCGTGGCGCAGCCGCAGAACATCTTCGAGGCGGTGTTCAGCTCGACGTGGACCTCCAGACCCATCACCGGGTCGAACTTGGCGATCGCCTCTTCGAAGGACATCACCTTGGGCGTGGTGGCGGTGCTCACTTCACGACCTCTTTCAGCTCAGGTGCCTTGGCGAGCAGCGACCCGCCCCACTGGTCGGTCAGCCGGGCCTCGAGGGCGGCGGCCACGCGGTACAGCCGGTCGTCGGCCATCGCCGGCGCGAGGATCTGGAACCCGGCGGGCAGCCCGTCCTCGTCGGCCAGGCCGGAGGGCAGGGACAGGCCCGGGACGCCGGCGAGGTTCGCCGGGATGGTCGCGATGTCGTTGAGGTACATCGACACCGGGTCGTCCAGCTTCTCGCCCAGCTTGAACGCCGTGGTCGGGGCGGTGGGCGAGACGAGCACGTCGACCTGCTCGAACGCGGCGGCGAAGTCCCGGCTGATCAGCGTGCGGACCTTCTGGGCCTGGCCGTAGTAGGCGTCGTAGTAGCCGCTGGACAGGGCGTAGGTGCCGAGGATGATCCGGCGCTTGACCTCATCGCCGAAGCCCGCGGCGCGGGTGGCGAACATGACCTGCTCCGCGCTCGGGTCCTCGACCCCGTCGGGCAGCACCCGCAGGCCGTAGCGCATCGCGTCGAACTTGGCGAGGTTCGAGGACGCCTCGCTCGGCATGATCAGGTAGTACGCCGCGAGCGCGTGCACGAAGCTCGGGCAGGAGACCTCGACGACCTCGGCGCCGGCGTCCACGAGCAGCTGGACGGACTCGTCGAAGCGGGCCCGGACGCCGGCCTGGTAGCCCTCGCCGCCCAGCTCCTTGATGACGCCGATCCGTACCCCGGACATGTCGCCGGTTGCACCCTGGCGGGCAGCGGCGACGAGCGGCGGAAGGGGCTGGTCGATGGAGGTCGAGTCGAGCGGGTCGTGCCCGCCGATCACCTCGTGCAGCAGGGCAGCGTCAAGCACGGTGCGGGTCACCGGACCGGCCTGGTCCAGGGAGTTGGCCATCGCGACCAGCCCGTAGCGGGAGACCCCACCGAAGGTCGGCTTCACCCCGACCGTCCCGGTCACTGCGCCGGGCTGACGGATGGAACCGCCCGTGTCAGTGCCGATCGCCAGCGGGGCCTCGAAGCCGGCCACTGCGGCGGCGGATCCACCACCGGAGCCACCGGGGATCCGGTCGAGGTCCCAGGGGTTGCTGGTGGGCCCGTAGGCCGAGTGCTCGGTGGAGGAGCCCATCGCGAACTCGTCCATGTTGGTCTTGCCGAGGATCGGGAGCCCGGCCGCCTTCAGTCGCGCGACGACCGTCGCGTCGTACGGCGGCACCCAGCCCTCGAGGATCCGCGAGCCGCAGGTGGTCGGGAGGCCCTTGGTGGTGAGCACGTCCTTCACCGCGATCGGGACACCGTCGAGGGCGGAGGCGGGCGATCCGGCGGCCCGGCGCTCGTCCGCGGCGCGGGCCGCAGCGAGCGCACCTTCGGCGTCCACGTGGAGGAAGGCGTGCAGGTCGTCGTCGACGCCCGCGATCCGGTCCAGGTGTGCCTGGGTGACCTCCACCGAGGTGGTCTCACCGATGGCGAAGGCGTCCGCAAGCTCAGCGGCGCTGCGTCTGGTCAGCTCGCTCATGCTTCCTCCCCCAGGATCCGCGGAACGCTGAAGCGCTGCTGCTCGACCTCGGGCGCACCGGACAGCGCCTCCTCGGCGGTGAGACCCGGCCGGACGGTGTCCTCGCGGAACACGTTGGTCAGCGGAAGCGCGTGCGAGGTCGGCGGTACGTCGTCGGCCGCGACCTCGCTGATCGACTTGATCGAGTCGAGGATCACCGCGAGCTGCGGCGCCAGGTGGTCGAGCTCGTCGTCGGAGAGGTCGATCCGCGCGAGGTGCGCCAGATGGGCGACCTCTTCACGGGTGATGTCGGGCATGGAGCTGCTCCCCCTAGGGGCTACCGGTGTCACTGGTTCGGGAAGCCCCCATCCTAGGGGCGCCACGACCCGGTCGACCCAGCGCGGTCTCCGCCGTCTGGGGCAACTCGCCTGGTATGTGCAAGTATCGAGGCGATGGTCGACAACGAAGACCCCGCCGTGTCGGGGCGAACTCGCACGTACTCCACCGACCTGCTCGTCTCGTCACCGCCGGGGGACCTCCGGGCCCGCCTGCGCCAGGCCTCGGACCGCGCGGCCTTTCTCGCCCACGCCTCGCGCTCGATCCTCGGCACGATGCAGACCGAGCGCGCGGTGGACCTGACCCTGGAGCTGCTGGTCACCGGCGTGGTCGACTGGGCGCAGATCATCCTCAGCGAAGGCCCGGCGCTCCGCTGCCGCGCGCTCGCCGCCGGTGGCCGCGTCGTGCACGCGACCGTGCCCGACGCCCGGGGCACCGGTACGACGCTGGAACGCGTCATGCGGCACGGCGTGAGCGACCTGTCCCTGGTCGAGCCGAGCCGTGAAGGGCACGACGGTGTCCTGGAGTCCGCCGTACCCGCTCCTGCCCTGCGCGAATCCTTGGCGGAGCTGCGACCGGTGGACCTGCTGGTGATCCCACTGAGCGCACGGGGCCGCAGCTACGGAACCCTCTCGCTCGCCCGTCGACGTGGCGAGGGCTTCGACGCCGATGCCGTGGAGTTCCTGGAGGACCTGGCCCAACAGCTGGGCACCACCATCGACGCCACTCGGATCCTGTCCGACTCGCGGAGGGTCGCCGGGGTGCTCGGCCGCGACCTCGCGCCGCCCAACCTGCCCGACCGCCCCGGCACCCGCCTCGCTGCCTACCACCGCGTCGCCTACGAGCACGAGGCCCTGGGCGGCGACTTCTACGACGTTCACGGCTCCGACGAGGACTGGACCGCGGTCGTGGGAGACGTCTGCGGGAAGGGCGTGGAGGCCGCGGTCCTCACCGGCAAGGTACGGCAGACCATCCGGACCGCCGCCCTCGTCGACCGCGATCCCGCTCGAGTCCTCGACCTGTCCAACCGGGTGCTCGTGCACGAGGGCGACGGCACCTTCGTCACCGCCGTCTGCGCCCGCTTCCGCCGTGAGGGCGAACGACTGCAAGTCGAACTCGCCTCAGCCGGACACCCCGAGCCTTATGTCCTCCGCAGCAACGGCGATCTGCACCAGGTCGAGGTCCGGGGCACGGTGCTCGGCCTGTTCGAGGACAACCACTACACCCCTATGACCATCACGCTGGAGCCGGGCGACACCTGTCTTCTCTTCACCGACGGGGTGCCCGAGGCGCCGGGCATGGAGGAGCGGTTCGGCGAGGAAAGGCTGCACCGGACGCTTGCGGGAGCGCCGCGCACGGACGTGAGCGCCATCATCGAGACCGTCGCGCTCGCGCTCACCGACCATCTGGGTGACCGACCGCATGACGACATCGCCATTTTGGGCGTGCAGAACAGCGGGCAGGACCAGTGAGCGGGACCGACCGGGCCGCCGCAGAGGACGAGTACCTCGCTGCTCTGGCCTCGGGTGACCGTCGCGCAGCGCTGGAGGTCGTGGGCCGCCTACGCGCTGGGGGGATGAGCGTGCTGGCGGTGATGACCGAGGTGATCGGGCCGGCGCAGTACCGGGTCGGCGAGCTGTGGGCCGCCGACGACTGGAGCGTCGCCCAGGAGCACGCGGCCACAGCCGTGAGCGAGTCGGTTCTCGCCGTGCTCGCCAACGAGATCGCCACGCCGGATGCCGGCGCCTCCCCGGTCGTCGTCGCCTGCGTGGAGCAGGAGTGGCACGCCCTGCCGGCGCGGATCGTCGCCGAGCACATTCATGAGGCGGGAGTCCCGATCAGCTATCTCGGGGCGAACGCCTCGGCCGAGCACCTGGTCCGCCACATTCACGAGGTCGCCCCGCGCGCGGTGGCACTGAGCTGCTCGCTCAGCGCCTCACTCCCGCGCGTTCGCAGGCAGATCGAGGCGGTCCGCGAGACGGGCACCCCAGTCATCGTCGGGGGCGCGGCGTTCGACGCCGAAGGACGACGGGCCCGGACACTCGGCGCCAACGGCTTCGCCCGGTCCGCCGAGGAGGCGATCGACCTGCTCGAAAGCCTGCCCACCGCCGTTCCGCCGGCCGAGCCGCTGACGCATCCCGGCGCCCAGGAGTCCCTCGTGGTGCATGCCGACCGCGAGCTGTTCGCCGCCCGCGTCCGTGAACAGGTGTTCGGACAGCACCCGACCGACGAGGACCAGCCGAGCAGCTGGCGACGGGCTCTGCTCGACCACCTGCCGCATCTGGTGGGCTCCGTGGCCGGGGCCCTCGTCACCAACGACCCTCGGGTGCTCACAGACTCGCTGGCCTGGACCGACGACGTGCTCTTGCACCGTGCGGCGCCCGAGCCGGTCGCCCAAGAGATCCGACGGGCGCTGGCCGATGCCGTGCGCGAGCTGCCGTCGGCCGCACGCATCGTCGCCACGGCCGCCAACCCCGGCGGCTGAGCTCGGCTACTCCCCGATCTGTGCGACGGCGCGAGCCGCGTCAGGGCCGTCGGCGAGGAGGGTTCGGAAACCGTCCTCGTCGAGGATCGGCACCTCCAGGGACACCGCCTTGTCGTACTTCGAGCCCGGGGCGTCGCCGACGACCACGAAGTCGGTCTTCTTCGACACCGATGAGGCCGCCTTCCCGCCGCGGGCGATGATCGCCTCCTTGGCCTGGTCGCGGCTGAAGTCGGTCAGCGAACCGGTCACCACGATGCTCATGCCCTCCAGCGTTCGCGGCGTGGACTCGTCGACCTCGTCCTCCATGGTGACCCCGGCCCGGCGCCACTTGTCGACCACGGCGCGGTGCCAGTCCACCTCGAACCACGCCTTGATCGACTCCGCGATGGTGAGGCCGACGCCCTCGGTGTTCGCGATGTCCTCCACGGACGCCTGCTCGATCGCCTCCATCGACCGGAACTCGGTGGCCAGGGCACGGGCCGCCGTGGGGCCTACGTGGCGGATCGAGAGCCCGACCAGAACCCGCCACAGCGGGCGGTGCTTGGCCTCCTCGAGGTTTGCCAGCAGGCGCGCCCCGTTGGCCGACAGCACCGGGTCCTCCCCCTCGCCCTTCTTCGGCGCGCGGGTGAACATCGGCACCCGCAGCAGGTCGGCCTCGGTGAGCGTGAACACGTCCCCCTCGTCCGCGATGACCTTCGCGTCGAGGAGTCCGACCGCCGCTTCGTACCCCAGCACCTCGATGTCGAAGGCGCCCCGGCCGGCAACGTGGAAGACCCGCTCCCGCAGCTGGGCCGGGCACGAGCGCTGGTTCGGGCAGCGGATGTCGGCGTCGCCCTCCTTCTGCGGCGCGAGCTCGGTGCCGCACTCGGGACAGTGCGTGGGCATCTCGAACTCCCGCTCGCTGCCGTCCCGCAGGTCGACGACCGGGCCGACCACCTCGGGGATCACGTCTCCGGCCTTGCGCAGCACCACCGTGTCGCCGATCAGGACGCCCTTGCGCCTGACCTCCGAGGCGTTGTGCAGCGTCGCCATCTCCACCGTCGAACCCGAGACCCGGATCGGCTGCATCACGGCGTACGGCGTGACCCGGCCGGTGCGCCCGACGTTCACCCGGATGTCGAGGAGCTTGGTGTTCACCTCTTCGGGCGGGTACTTGTAGGCGATCGCCCAGCGCGGTGCCCTGGAGGTCGAGCCCAGCCGTCGCTGCAACGAGACCTGGTCCACCTTGATGACCACGCCATCGATCTCGTGCTCGACGTCGTGCCGGTGCTCGCCGTAGTAGCCGATGAACTCGTTGACCGCAGCCAGGTCGGGCAGCACCTTGGCCCGGTCGCTCACCGGCAGGCCCCAGGCCGCCAGGGCGGCATAGGCCTCCGACTGCCGCTCCGGCTGGAACCCCTCGCGAAAGCCCAGACCGTGGCAGACCATCGCCAGCGGCCGGGTGGCGGTCACCCGCGGGTCCTTCTGGCGCAACGACCCGGCGGCCGCGTTGCGTGGGTTGGCGAATGGGCCACGGCCGGTGTCGACCATCGACTCGTTGAGCTTCTCGAAGGCCTCGACAGGCAGGAACACCTCGCCGCGAACCTCGACCCGGGCCGGGACTGGGTACTCGGTCGTGCCACTGAGCTTGTGCGGGATGTTGTCGATCGTGCGGACGTTCGGCGTGACGTCCTCTCCGGTGCGGCCGTCACCCCTGGTCGCGGCACGAACCA
>JBFIWG010000209.1:0-6266 GCA_041606495.1 Nocardioidaceae bacterium | reverse complement strand
GTGTTCGGCGCCGCTGGGGACCTCCCGGTGACCGGTGACTGGAACGGTGACGGCCTGACCGACGTCGGCACCTGGGCGCCGGACTCGGCGACGTTCTCCCTGCGGACGGCCACCGCCCCGACCCGCACCCGGGCTCGGGTCCGGACGATGGTCTTCGGTCAGCCGCGCTTCTAGAGCGCCGAGGTCCTGCCCAGCAGGTGCGCCGCACCGCTCTTCGGAGCGGTGAGGGTGAAGCCGTAGTCCGGGTGCCGGTCGCCGGCGCCGGTGTCGAGCGGGCGTGCGGCGAACGCCACGGTGCCCGGGAGCAGGATCGGCTTCTTGAACGCCACGTCCACGGTGACCGCGTCGGGGATCCGGCCGGCCAGCGACGCGAGGCAACGCGCCTTGCTCCACATGCCGTGCGCGATCGGGCGCCGGAAGCCGAGCGCCTTGGCGGTGACGGGGTACAGGTGGATCGGGTTGCTGTCACCGGAGACCGCGGCGTACCGGCGTCCGAGATCGCCGCCGAGCCGCCAGTCGATGCCCTTGCCCAGCACCGGCTCGAAGGTGCGGTCGTCAGCCGGCACGCCCTCGTCCCCGGCGCCGCGACGCAGGAAGGTGGAGGTCTCCTCCCATACCAGTTCGCCGGCGGAGTGCACCTGCGTGGCGATGTCGAAGGCGCGGCCCTTGCGGTGTGGGCGCAGGTTCTGCGGGCGCGCGGTCACCTGCAGGGACTCGCTCGCGGCGATCGCCCGGTGCTGGGTGATGGAGTTCTCCAGGTGGACCAGGCCGACCGCCGGGAAGGGGAAGGCCCGGTCGGTGAGCAACGCCATGTGCAGCGGGAAGGCGAGCAGGTGCGGGTAGGTGATCGGCAGCTGCTCCTGCAGCCCGAACCCGCACACCTCGGCGTACTTCGCCACGTGGTCGCGGTCCACCGGGATGTCGTGCCTGGTCAGGATCAGGTCGGGCAGCGTGTCGCCGGATCGCCGGATGCCCGGGACCAGGGAGAGCCCGGGGATCGCGGGAAGCGTCGCCTTGAGGTACGTCGGCACCGTCGCCAGGTCCCGCTCGAGCTCGCGGGTGGTCGTCTCGGTCATGGTCATGCCCCCAGCATCATCTGGCCGCACACGCGCACGACGTTGCCGTTGACCGCAGTCGAGGCCGGGTTGGCGAACCACGCGATCGTCTCCGCGACATCCACGGGCAGCCCGCCCTGGGACAACGAGTTCAGCCGACGGCCGAGCTCGCGGGTCATGAATGGCACGGCGGCGGTCATCTTGGTCTCGATGAAGCCCGGCGCCACGGCGTTGATCGTGATGCCGTCCTCCAGGGTCGGCGCGAGCGCCTCGACCAGGCCGATCACCCCGGCCTTGGAGGTGGCGTAGTTCGTCTGGCCCAGGTTGCCCGCGATGCCCGCGATGGAGGCGACCCCGAGGATGCGGCCGTTCGGCCTGATCAGCCTCTGGTCCAGCAGCTCGGCGGTGATCCGCTCGGGCGCGGTCAGGTTCACCGCGACGGTGGGGGACCAGCGGTCCTCCTTCATGTTCGCCAGCTTCTTGTCCTTGGTGATGCCGGCGTTGTGCACGACCACGTCGACGCCGCCGTGCTTCTCCTTGACGTGCCGGGCGATGCGCTGAGGTGCGTCCTTGGCGGTGATGTCGAGGGTGAGATGGTCGCCGTCGAGCTCCCGCATCAGCTCCTGCAGCTCGCTGGCCGCCTGGGGTACGTCGATCCCGAGCACGGTCGCGCCGTCCCGGTGCAGCACGCGTGCGATCTGCTCACCGATCCCCCGGCTCGCACCGGTGACGATGGCGACCTTGCCCGTGAGCGGCTGCATCCAGTCCACGACCGGCTCCGCGGCCGTCGTGCCGGTCGTCCCGATCCGGACGACCTGGCCGGAGACGTAGGCCGACTTCGGTGAGAGCAGGAAGCCGAGGGTCGAGGCGATGGCGGCGTCAGCGGCCGGTGCGACGTAGACGAGCTGGACGGTTGCTCCCCGTCGTACCTCCTTGCCGAGCGAGCGGGTGAAGCCCTCCAGTGCACGCTGCGCGACCCGCTCCTCGGTGGAGTTGGCCGACTCCGGCGGTGTGCCGAGCACGACCACGCGGCCGGACGACTTCAGGCTGCGCATCAACGGGGTGAAGAACTGCTGCAGCTTGACCAGGTCGGGGGAGGAGGTGATTCCGGTGGCGTCGAAGACGATGCCCTTGTAGCTCTCGCCCGGCTCGGCTTCGGTGAGGTGACTGATGCCGAGGTCGTCCAACGCTGCGACGAGCGACTTGCCCAGGCGACCGTCGCCGCCCACGACGACGGTGCCGTCGACCAGCGGGTCGCCCTCCTCGTAGCGGTCGAGCTCCACGGGGTTCGGCAGGCCCAGGTTCTTGGCGAGCAGCTGTCCCACCGGGGTGTGGATCAGGGACTGGTAGCGGTCGCTCATCGGACTCTCTCCTCCAGTTGCGGTGCGGGTGCGGCTCGCCGACCGAGACGTCTGCGGCTATGTAACTATGGGTGTAACTGCGAGTCCACACTTCGTGATGTGGCACTCACTACGTTCCCTGAACGCCCTTCGCACGCGAGGATGACGCGGTAGCACCCATGAACATGCGTCCATCATCTCGCTGATCCCAGGAGCTGACATGCAGGCCAACACCCGTCGCGTCGCCGTCATCGGCGGAAACCGCATCCCGTTCGCCCGGTCGAACTCCGTCTACGCCCAGGCGTCCAACCAGGACATGCTCACCGCCGCGATCGACGGCCTGGTCACCCGCTACGACCTGGCGGGCGAGCGGCTCGGTGAGGTCGTGGCCGGTGCTGTGCTGAAGCACTCACGCGACTTCAACCTCACCCGGGAGGCGGTGCTGGGCTCGAAGCTCTCGCCCGAGACTCCGGCCTACGACCTGCAGCAGGCTTGCGACACCGGCATCCAGGCCGCGGTCGCCGTCGCGAACAAGATCGCCCTGGGCCAGATCGAGGTCGGCATCGCCGGTGGTGCGGACACCACGTCGGATGCGCCGATCGCGGTGAACGAGAAGCTTCGCAGGATCCTCCTCGAGGCGAACCGGGCGAAGACGCTGCAGGGTCGACTGGCCGCGCTGGCCAAGGTGCGCCCGCAGTACCTCGCGCCCTCGGCTCCGCAGAACAAGGAGCCGCGCACCGGGCTGTCGATGGGGGAGTCCGCCGCGCTGACCGCGCTGGAGTGGGACATCGGCCGCGAGGAGCAGGACGCGCTGGCCGCGGCCTCGCACCACAACCTCGCCGCGGCGTACGAGCGCGGCTTCCTCGACGACCTCGTCACCCCGTTCAACGGACTCGAGCGCGACCAGAACCTGCGACCGGACTCGTCGGTGGAGAAGCTCGCCACCCTCAAGCCGGTCTTCGGCAAGGGCGAGGCAGCCACCATGACCGCCGGCAACTCGACGCCGCTGACCGACGGCGCGTCGGCAGTGCTGCTCGCGTCGGAGGAGTACGCCGCGGAGCGTGGCCTGCCGGTACTCGCCTACCTGACGTTCGCCGAGACGGCGGCGGTCGACTACGTGCACGGCGGTGAGGGCCTGCTCATGGCGCCGGCGTACGCGATGCCGCGGATGCTCGCGCGCGCCGGTCTGGCCTTGCAGGACTTCGACTTCTACGAGATCCACGAGGCGTTCGCGTCCCAGGTGCTCGCCACCCTCAAGGCGTGGGAGGACCCGATCTTCTGCAAGGAGCGGCTCGGGCTCGACGCGCCGCTGGGCCCGATCGAGCGGTCGAAGCTGAACGTCGCCGGCTCCTCGCTGGCAGCGGGTCATCCGTTCGCCGCGACCGGCGGCCGGATCCTGGCCACGTTGGCCAAGCTCCTGAACGAGAAGGGCTCCGGCCGGGGCGTGATCTCCATCTGCGCCGCCGGCGGCCAGGGCGTCACCGCCATCGTCGAGAAGTAGGGCTGCGTTTTCCCAAGGTCTGTCGGTAAACCGTCACGCCCCACGAGGTATTCGTCATGGGGAGTGAGGCTGCATCGTGGGACCTTGGGAAAACGTCTCGCCCGGTGCGGCGGTCGGACCAGCTCAGCGGCCGGCGCCGACCGCCATGGCGATGCTCGAGGCGACCATGTGCTCGCGGACCTGCTCGGGGGAGAGCGGTGCGACGGTTGGTACGCCGACCTCCGCCTCCCTCACGATCATCCCGACCCATGCGAGCTGCATGCCGCCGAGACCGGTGGCGTAGAGCGTGTTGGCCAGCAGGTGCACGTCGTCCGTGTGGAACGTGCCCTTCTCGACTCCGGCGTGCAACACGTCCGCGACTCGGGCAAGGCAGGTGGAGATGCCGCGGCCGAGCCGGTAGACCGCACCCTCGCTGACCTCCTCGAGCAGCTCGGGGCCGGGACGACGCATCAGGGTCTGGGCGCAGTCGACGAAGGCGGGGTACTCCATGCCGAAGTCGAAGTAGGTCTCGGTCATCCGGCGCAGCCGTGTCACCGGGTCGGCGCTGGCGTCGTCGGCGGCCGCAAGTCTCGTGTCGAGGTCCTCGAGGTAGCCGACCAGGGTGAGCGCGAACAGCTCCTCCTTGCCGGAGAAGTGCCGGTAGATGATGGCGCGGTTGATCCCGACCGCGCGGGCGATGTCCTCGATCTGAGCGTCCCGGACGCCGCGCGCGTCGAACAGTGTGCGTGTCGCGTCCAGGATCTCCTTCTCCCGTTTGCGGCGACGGGCCGCTGCTGCCGACCGGCGGGTGGTGCTGGCCACGTCGTCGACAGGGTGCGAGGTCATGGGCTCATGCTACGGCCGCTGCAACGCCGAGTTGCACGACCGTGAAACTACGTGTCGCATCGAAGTGATCCGCGCGGCCGGGCGACAGGTCCGGTTGGCCACGCGGGGGTGGTGGCAGTCTGTGACGCATGGAGAGCCTCACCTTTCAGCAGATCCTGGATGCCGGCCTGGCCGACTGGCGCAAGCTCGCCACGGCGCTTCATGCGCGGTTCCTGACCGGCGACTTCGCCACCGGCCTCGACTTTGTCACCGCGGTCACCGAGGCGGCCGAGCGAGCGAACCACCATCCGGACGTGAAGCTGACCTACCCGTTCGTGGACCTCAGTCTGATCAGCCACGACGTCTCCCGGATAACCGAGCGCGACATCAGGCTGGCTCGGCGGATCAGCGAGATCGCTCAGGAGCGGGGGATCGCCGCCGATCCGAGTGCACCGGCCGAGCTCGAACTCGCGCTGGACACCGCGGACGCTGCGGCCGTCGGACCCTTCTGGGCCGCCCTGCTGACCGGGAGCACCGACTCGATCCAGGCCAACGACGTCGTGGACCCGAGTGGCCGCGTGCCTCTGCTGTGGTTCCAGCACACCGATGCCCACGAGACGCCGCGCCAGCGGTTCCACATCGACCTGTGGGTGCCGCACGACGTCGCCGAGGAACGAATCGCCGCAGCTGTGGCCGCGGGTGGGCGTGTGGTCGACGAGTCCGAGGCACCTGCGTTCGTGGTCCTGGCAGACCCCGAGGGCAACAAGGCCTGCGTGTGTACGTTCCTCGATCGTTGAGGCACCGAGGCTGGCCCGACAAATACGCTGCCGCGCCTACTAGGGACTTGCTGTTCTGGTTGGTTGGTCTCCTCGTGGTCGCCGTCGCGGATGTCCTCCGCGATGTCTCCTGGGCGTTGTACCTCGGTATGGCGTCCTCGTTTGTCGGCTGGGAGGTCACCAAATGGCGCTTGCGACGCCTCCGGGATCAATACGAGCCAACGCGGTAGACGCGGGACTCCGGCTGGCGGAGTGAGACCGCCGAGATCGCGGGCTTCTGGCTAGCGCAACGCCCGCACCGTGTCGACGGTGTCGGCCTCGGCGGCGGTCTTGTCGTCGCGGTAGCGAAGGACACGGGCGAACCGGAGCGCCATCCCACCCGGGTAGCGCGAGGAGGTCTGGATCCCGTCGAACGCCACCTCCACCACCTGCTCGGGCCGGACGTGCACGACGTACGACGAGCGCGACGTCTCCAGCTCGAGGAACCGCTTCGTCTGCCACTCCAGCATCTCGTCGGTCATCCCCTTGAACGTCTTGCCCAGCATCACGAACCCGCCGGTCTCCGGATCACGTGCGCCTAGGTGGATGTTGGACAGCCAGCCCTGCCGACGCCCGCTGCCCCACTCAACCGCCAGGACGACGAGGTCCAGCGTGTGCCGCGGTTTCACCTTCACCCAGGACGCGCCCCGCCGCCCCGCCTCGTAGGGCGCGTCGAGGCTCTTCACCACGACCCCCTCGTGCCCGGAACCGACCGTCTCGGTGAAGAAGTCGGCGGCCGCGTCGGCGTCGG
>JBFIWG010000208.1:0-6310 GCA_041606495.1 Nocardioidaceae bacterium | reverse complement strand
GGCTGGCCGTTCATCGCCACGGCGATCAGGGCCTCGCGGTTCTCGTCGAGCAACACCGGCAGCGGCGTACCTGCGGTGAAGTCGTCGGCGCTGGTGGACTTGACCGCGTCGGCGCCGTCGATCACGCCGGCCTCCATGAGCAGGTCGCGGATCGGGACGCCGATCCAGGTGGCGTTGCCGACGTACTCGCCGCCAACGGGGTTGGACACGCAGGTGAGCGTGATCCGGCGCTCGACGAGCCGGCGCGAGAGCAGGTCCTCGAAGGACAGCTCGAGCTCCTTCTCGACCATGCCGTGGATGCGCAGCGTGAACGAGTCGAGGGGTACGTCGGGCACCTGCAGCGCCGTGTCGACACGGTAGAAGTCCTTGTTGGACGTGAGGTACGGCGTGATGCCGTCCACGTCGAGGGTCGCTGCCTCGGCCAGGGGAGGGGCGGCGCTGTCCGGCATCGGGATCGTCAGGTCGGCGCGGGCGGCCGCGGCCTCCGGACCACCCAGGAGCGAGCTCGTCACGCCCCCTGCGGCGGCGATCGCACCGACGGCAGCGGCCGCACGGAGGAAGGCCCGCCGGTCGAACGCGGCCGGTAGGTCGTCGCCGCTGACATGGCTGGGCAGCAGCATCCGGCTCTTGCCGTTCTCGACGGTCTCGACCGGCGCACGCTCGGCGGACTTCCCGTTGAGGGTCTCGTTGGGGGAGGCTGCGGGCCCCTCGTGCTCGGTGGGTGCATGGGGGGTCCGAAGGGCCCGCAGCAGGAGCAGGAGCGCGGTCAGTCCGACCACGACCAGCGCCACGACCGGGACGAGCCGCAAGGCCGCCGACGCAGCAGCGGCGCGGTCCGTGAGGGTGGCGGCGGTGGCGACCGCGGTCAGCAGGAGGAAGGCGCCGGCGGCAGCCCGCGGCCTGCGTACGCCCACGATCCCGGCGGCGATCGCGAGTCCGGCGACCGTGGCGATCACACCGCCGATCAGGACCGGCTTGTCAGCGGTGCCGAAGGTCTCGATCGCCCACTCCTTGACCGGACGCGGGGCGGCGTCGACCGCACGGTTGGCCACGGCCAGGAGCGGGGAGGTGACACCGTTCAGAACGGCGGCCACCGCCTCGGCCGCGGCGATGCCCGCTGCTCCGGCGAGGAGACCCGCGAGGGCACCCGCGAGGTGCTGCTTCCTGGTCTCGTTCTTGGTCGGTGTCATGTAGTCGGGTTCGGTCCGACCTGCCACCCGGATGGGTCAAAGAGTCAGATATCGCTCTGGTCGGTTATCCAGAGCGGTGTGTACGGCGGCACCCAGACCGAGCCGTCACCCTGCACGGCGACCCGATCACCCGTGGCACGATCGACGCACCGGGACGGGTCCAGCCCGACCGCCTCGAGACGGTAGGCCGGCAGCGGACGATGCTCGGGGGTCACGTTGTAGACGCCCAGCATCGGACCCAGCGGGTGGTCTCGCAGCACCAGGAGCAGCCCCGGGTCGCTCGGCTCGAGCACGCTCGCGCCCACGCTGGCGTGCAGGTGCGGCAGCTGCCGGCGCGCATCGATCAGCTGCTTGAGCCCGTCGTACACACCGGTGTCGTCTGCGACCGGCCACGGCATTCGCGGCCGGTGCACCCAGCGGTTGTCGTCGGCGTGGGTGGCGTCGGCATCCCAGTCCTTGTCGTTGCACAGGCCGATCTCGTCGCCCATCCAGATCACCGGGAGACCGCCCCAGCCCAGCATGATCGCGTGCACCAGCAGGATCCTGGCCACCGCGTCCGGGTCACCGGCCTCGAGCCCGGCCAGGCTGGCCAGGGTCCCGGAGATCCGCCGGTCCCCGGTCGCCTCGTTGTGCTGGAACACCAGCCCGCGCGCCCAGCTGCCGGGGAACTCGCCGGAGTACCAGTCCGACAGGAAGGCGCGATGGGCATAGCCGTTCATGCCGAGCGCCGCGGCGTCGCCGTCGTCGATGGCCCAGCCGATGTCGTCGTGGCAGCGGCCGTAGGTGACCCAGGCGGTGCTGGTCGGGATCGTCGGCAGGGCGGCCAGCGCGTGCGAGGCCAGCCCCACCTCCTTGCTCGCCAGCATCGACCAGATCTGCACCATCAGCCCGTTGTGGTAGGCCAGATCGCTGACCTTGGCGTGGTGCCGGCCCTTGCCGAGGTAGTGCACGAGGTCCCGGGGACCGACGATGGCCTCGGCCTTGAAGATGACCGAGGGGCACGCCACCTTCGCCACCGCGCGCAACGCCTGGGTGATCGCGTGCACCTCGGGCTGGTTCTGGCAGTCGGTTCCCATGCGCTTCCACATGAACGCGATCGCGTCCAGACGGAAGACCTCGACGCCCTCGTTGGCCAGATGGAGCACGATGTCGGCGTACTCGCCGAAGACCTCGGGGTTGGTCCAGTTCACGTCCCACTGGTAGTCGTTGAAGGTGGTCCACACCCACCCCTTCAGCTCGTCGTCCCAGGTGAAGTTGCCGGGCGCGAAGTCGGGGAACACCTCCGGCAAGGTCTGTTCGTACCTGTCGGGGAGGGTGCGGTCGGGGTAGACGTAGAAGTAGTCGCGGTACTTCTGCTCGCCGGCCCGCGCCCGCACCGCCCACTCGTGCTGGTCCGCGACGTGGTTGAGCACCAGGTCGAGGCAGAGGCTGATGCCGTGCCGGCGCAGGGTGCCGGTCAGGCTGCGCAGATCATCGACGTCACCGAGGTCCTCGCGCACCGCCCGGTAGTCGGCCACGGCGTAGCCGCCATCGTTGGGTCCCTTGCGTGGCTTCAGCAACGGCATCAGGTGCAGGTAGGTCACCCCGAGGTCGGACAGGTACGACGTGCGCTCCTCCACTCCCGGCAGGTCACGGGCGAAGCGATCGGCGTAGGCGGCGTACCCGAGCATGCCCGGCCGCTGGAACCAGTCCGGCTCCAGGCCACGTCGCAGGTCGAGCCGGTGAAGGTCGTCGGAGCGGGCGGCGAAGGCCCGTGCAGCGGACAGCACCGCGTTGTTGGCCACGTCGAGCGGGTCGTCGTACACGACGTCGAGGGCGTCGTACAGGTCGTGCCACCACCGGTTGACGCGGGCCTGGAAAACCTCGCGCCGGTGGGCCGGAGTGCCGGCGAGTGCGGACTCGTACAGGGCTGGGGACGGCGCCTCAACGGGGGTCACCCGATCCATCCAACACGTCCCGACCACTCCGCGGAAGCCTCACCGCTGCTGCATCACCCTGGGTGACGCAGGCGCGCGAGCTCCCCGGCGGTCGCGCTCGGGGCCGCTCTGAGGGCGTCGACGAGGCCGGCGTGGTCGGCGTCTCCCGCGACCTCCGCGACGAGCAGCGTCTCCCCGACGCGGACACCCACGAAATGACCCCGCCCGGATCCGTACCCCGCGTCGGCGAGCAGTTGGTCACCGTCCACCTCGCAGGTGGCGCGTTCGGTGCCGCCGTAGAACCCTGCTGCGTAGGCGTCCTTGCACAGGCCCCGTCCGGACACCGGCACGAGTGTGACCCACGGGTGATAGCGGCCTCCCGAGGCTGGGGCCGGGGTGTAGGAGATGTGCACTGCGCCGCCCCAGGCCGAGGCGTGCGTGGCCCGGGCGGACTCGCCCAGGTCGGGCAGGTACAGGTCGACTGAAACGGACGCGATCTCCTCCTCGAGGTGGAGGGTGAGCGCGCGCTCGTAGCCGACGTACCCGGTGATACCAATGCCCACCAGGACGCCCAGCACGGTCAGTCGCACCCAGCCGGACCACGTGCCACGTCCGACCAGGAAGAGGCCGGCCACCCCCGCGAGCGCTCCGGCCACGAGGTACACCGGGGCCGGCGCGAGCGGTACCTCGGTGCTGAAGCCGTGGACAACCGTCTGGGCCATCGTGACGGCCCCGGCCAGGCCGAAGCCGACGACCGTGGCGACGAGGGCGACGTAGACGGAGCGGGGGATCCCCAGCAGCCAGAGGACCAAGGCCGTAAGCGTCGGCACAAGAAAGAACGAGAAGGCAATTGCAACCAGCAGGGCGCCGAGGCAGTCGAGCCCTTCACACGTCTCGGTCGAGAGCCAGACCAGGTAGCTCAACCCCGCCAGCGCGGCGCCGACGCCGGCCACGACAGCGGCCGTCCCAAGGACCGTCTTCGGTTCTGCGGTACGGATCATGCCTCCACTTTGGGCGGAGCGGCAGCGCAGCGGAGCCGTCCTGCTACTCAGACAGCCGCGGCAACGTACTCACTCAGCAGACCCGCGGCTAGCGGCGACGCCACCGTCCGAGCCACTCAAGCCCGCGGCGACCTGGCGAGGACTCGGTGATCGGGACCATCTCGAGCTCGTCGAAGCCGGACCCGAGGTGCTGTCGGTAGAGGTCCGGGTGCACCGGGTACGGCGGCCCCTCGCCCGGATCGCGCCCGAGTGGCGGCCATTGAGGCCCATGCACCGGGAAGAGGAGCGCGACCAGCTCGGCGCCCGGCTTCAGCAGGGCCTGCATCCGCGCCGCCCAGTCGTCTCGCAGACCGGGTGGCAGGGCGCAGAAGAAGGTGTGGTCCCACACGAGGTCGAAGGGCTCACTCGCCGACCACTCGAAGAAGTCCGCGATCTCGACGCGGGCCCGGGCGGGGTCGAGCCCGCGGCGGTCCCGCTCCGTCTCGAACACGGCGCGAGTGCTGGGTGCGAGATCGAGCCCGACGACGTCTCGACCGGAGGCAGCGAGCTCGAAGACGTCCCAGCCCGCGCCACAGCCGGGCACGAGTGCGCGTCCCGGTGGAAGTGCGCCGTCCTCGACAAGCCTCGCCAGGATCGGTGGACTGCCGCCGAGGTCCCAGGGAGTACTCCCGGCTCGCCAGCGTTCCTCCCAGCCGGTCACGAGAAGCCGGGAGCTCAGGAGGCGTCGAGGAGGTCCTGGTACTCCTCGTGCCGCTCGATGTAGGAGCGGACGAATGGGCAGTCCGGGCGCACGCGAAGGCCGCGCTCCCGAACGTCGTCCAGGGCGCCACGGACCAGGCTCGAGCCGATCCCCCGCCCCTCGAAGGCGTCGTCGACCTCGGTGTGGGTGAAGACCACCAGCTGGTTCCGGAGCCGGTACTCCGAGAACCCGGCGACGACGCCGGAGTCGACGGAGGCCTCATAGCGGTCCTCGCTCGCGTTGTCCTTGACGGTGACGTCTGCGTGTTCGCTCATGGCCGACGCGTACCCCACCTGCACCGGTCCTACACCGGGCTAGGGTGGCGGGCGTGACGACTCTTGACGACGCCAAAGACGGAATGAACCACGACATCCGACCCCAGGACGACCTGTTCGGCCACGTCAACGGGACCTGGCTCGACACCGCGGAGATACCGTCGGACCGGTCGAGCTGGGGCCCCTTCGTGATGCTCGCGGACGAGGCCGAGACGCGGGTCCGCAAGATCATCGAGGACGCCGCTGCCGGCAAGGTCGGCGGTGAGAACGGCCGCAAGATCGGCGACCTCTACGCCAGCTTCATGGACGAGGAGCGGATCGAGGAGCTCGGAGCCGCACCGATCGCCCAGGGTCTCGCCGACGCCTACGCGATCACGAGCACCGCCGAGCTCCCGGGGCTGCTGGGGCGCCACGAACGGTACGGCGGCGCGGGCCTCTTCGGCTCCTACGTCGACACCGACGACCGCAACTCCGAGCGGTACGTCGTCAACGTGCTCCAGGGCGGACTGGGCCTGCCGGACGAGTCCTACTACCGCGACGAGAAGTTCGCCGACATCCGCGACGCCTACGTCGCGCACCTGGGGCGGATGTTCACCCTCGCCGGCATCGAGGACGCCGAGGGCGAGGCCCGGCGGGTAATGGACGTGGAGACCCGGCTGGCCCAGGGCCACTGGGAGCGCGCGGAGACCCGCGACGTGATCAAGACCTACAACCTGATGTCGTTCGAGGAGCTCACCAAGGCCGCACCCGCCTTCGACTGGGCCGCGTTCGCCGACGGTCTCGGTGCGTCGCAGGAGACCTTCGCCGAAGTGGTCGTCCGCCAGCCGAGCTACCTGCAGCACCTGTCCACGGCGCTCCAGGAGATCCCTGTCGAGAGCTGGCGCTCGTGGCTCGCGATCCGGGTCGTGCGGGCGGCCGCGCCGTACCTCTCCAGCGCCTTCGTGAACGAGAACTTCGACTTCTACGGCAAGACCCTCAGCGGCACGCCCGAGCTGCGGGCCCGATGGAAGCGCGGGGTCTCACTGGTCGAGGGTGCCCTCGGCGAGGCGGTCGGCGAGATCTATGTGGAGCGGCACTTCCCGCCGCGGTCCAAGGCGCTCATGGACGACCTGGTCGCGAACCTGTTGGAGGCCTACCGCCGCAACATCGAGAAGCTCGACTGGATGGGCGAGGACACCAAGCAGCGGGC
>JBFIWG010000207.1:0-6337 GCA_041606495.1 Nocardioidaceae bacterium | reverse complement strand
GTGGTCGTCAACGACCCGGCCGGGAAGCGGAACCGGCACGTACGACGGACCTACGACCGCGGCCAGTTCGAGAACGCCTGGCTTCCCAAGTCCGGGGGCCTGACCTTCGTGATCCGCACTGCGGACCACCCGCTGCCGGCCCGCAAGGGCAAGCACAACTGGTGATGCGCCACATCGACTTCCGTTGCTGGCGCTCCGGGACCGAGCTGGACCAGGGAGACCACGACGGGACCGCCGTCCGCGACGGCGTCCTGGTGATGGCCCACGCCACGGCGGTCCGGGAGTACGACGACCCGCACACCAACGCCGCACCGGTCACCTACGAACAGGCCACTTGGACCTCGCCGGAGGTGCTCGCCGACTTCCCGGCCACCGAGATCATCCCGTCCTGGAACGCCCGCACGCCCGAGGGCACCTGGATCGAGGTGACCGTCTCGGCCATCCTGGACGACGGCGCGGAAACCTGTGAGTACGTCCTCGGACGCTGGGCGGAGACCCATCACGACATCCATCCCACATCGGTGCCGGGGCAGAGCGACGAACATGCAAGCGTCGCCGTCGACATGCTCACCGCCGCGCCGCCGCGGACCTTCGCGAGCCACCGGATCCGGGTCCACCTGCTGCGGCAGCGCGGGTCGGAGGCGACACCGACGGTCTCACTGGTGGGCGCGATGACCTCCAACGTCCCGCACACGGGATCGGTCCCGGCCTCGCACGTCGACGGTGCAGCAGGGACGCTGATCGACGTACCGGCGTACTCCCAGCAGCTGCACCGCGGCCAGTTCCCGCAGTGGGGCAACGGCGGGGAGTCATGGTGCTCGCCGACCTCGACCAGCATGGTGCTCGCGCACTGGGGGCTGGGACCGGATCCCGAGGAGTACGCGTGGGTGGATGACGCCTACCCGGACCCGTTCGTCGCCTACGCGGCCAAGCACGTCTACGACCACGACTACCAGGGGCCGGGCAACTGGTCGTTCAACACCGCCTACGCCGCGCGCTACGGGGTGACCTCCTACGTGACCCGGCTCAGATCGCTTGCCGAGGCGGAGAAGTTCGTCGCGCTAGGAATCCCGCTGGTGGTCTCCGTGTCGTTCACAGAGGACCAGCTCGCCGGTGCCGGCTACGGCACCGAGGGGCACCTGCTCACCATCGTCGGGTTCACCGAGGACGGTGACGTGGTCTGCAACGATCCCGCCTCGCACGTGCTGCCCAGCAACGACGAGGTCCGGACGACCTACGCCCGGGAGCAGTTCGAGAGTGCGTGGCTGCTGCCGACCGGCGGGGTCACCTACGTGATCCACCCGCCCGAGGTCGAGCTGCCGGAGCGGACGACACCGGCCAACTGGTGACGGCGGAGCGGGGCGCCCCTACTCAGCGTCGAACTCGACCGTGTGCCAACCGGTCGCACCGTCGGGGATGACCCCCTGCTCCACCCCGGTCTGCGTATAGCCGGAGCGGTCGGTGGCGCGTACGGCGAGCGTGTGCGACCCCGGCGCCAGGTCGACGGTCGCCTCCCACTGCACCCAGGTGTCCACGCTCGGCACCCGCCCGATCGTGGCCTCCTGCCAGGCATTCCCGTCGAGCCGGTACTCCACCTTCGCCACCCCGGTGTGCTGGGCCCAGGCGGTGCCGGCGACCTTGCGGGTGCCGGCGTTCACGTTGGCGCCGTTGTGGGGTACGTCGATCCGCGACTGGGTCTTGACCGGCCCGCGCGGCGACCAGCCCCGCTCGGTCCAGTAGGCCCGGAACTTGTCGAACCGGGTCACCTCGAGGTCGACCAGCCACTTGGTCGCCGAGACGTAGCCGTAGAGGCCGGGCACCACCATCCGGACCGGGAACCCGTGCTCGACCGGGAGCGGCTCGCCGTTCATCGCGATCGCCAGCAGCGAGTCCCGGTCGTCGGTGAGCACCTCGATCGGCGTACCGCAGTTCCAGTTGTCCGCCGACGTCTGCAGCACCGCATCCGCGTCGGGCGACACGCCGGCCTCGGCGAGCAGGTCGGCGATCCGGACGCCGCTCCACCAGGCGTTGCCGATCAGGTCCCCGCCCACCTGGTTCGACACGCAGCAGAGGGTCACCCAGGCCTCGGTGAGCTCGCGGTCGAGCAGGTCCTGGTAGCTGATCACCAGCTCGTTCTCGACCATCCCGTGGATCCGCAGCCGCCACTCGGTCGGGTCGATGGTGGGTACGACGATGGCGGTGTCGATCCGGTAGAACTCGAGGTTGCTGGTGCGCCACGGAGGCATCCCCGCGACCTCGACGTCCGCCCCCGCGGGCACCGTCCCGGTCGACACCGGCAACCGGAGCAGCTGGCGGGCCGTCTCGACGCCGCGCCGGGCCCGTCCGGCGACCTGTCCGGCCGCGGCGACCACGACTGATGCAACCGCGACACTGCCGGCGAGGATCAGGAACCGGCGACGACCGACGCTGGGTTCCTTGTCAGCACGCCGCTTGGTGGCGTAGTCGACCAGCAGGGAGAGTACGACGATCCAGGTGATCGTCCCGGCGGCGACCGGGATCACGTCGTACACCGACGAAGCGGGCCGGGTCCACACCGCGAGGAAGCCGATCACGCCCATCGCGAGAAGGACCCCGACCGCGAGCGACTGGCTGCGTCGGGTGAGCACCCCGGCCCACGTCGACAAGGCCAGTACGCCGAGGGTGATGCCGGCAATGAGCAGCGGCTTGTCATACGTGCCGACCGCCTGGATCAGCGTCTCGGCGAGCCCGCCGGGGGTGATCTCGATGATCGTCTCGGCCATGGCGAGCAACGGGGTGGCTCGGATCGTGAGCAGCATGGTCACGGTGTGGCTCACGGCGACGCCGGCCAGGCCGGCGACGAAGCCGGCCAGGGCGAGATGTTTCGAGGACACGCTGACGCTCACATGTCTATGTTCGCCCCTCATGCCTCGACGGACGGCCGTAGGAGATGATCATTCTGTGACATCGACTCCCCGGATCGGCATCGGCACCGACGTGCACCGGCTCACGGACGGAGTCCTGATGCACCTCGCGGGCCTGGCCTGGCCGGACGAGCCGCAGGGTCTCGAGGGTCACTCCGACGCCGACGTGGCCGCCCACGCGGCGTGCGACGCGTTGTTCTCGGCGGCCGGGATCGGCGACCTGGGCAGCAACTTCGGGACCTCAGAGCCCGAGTGGGCCGGGGCCAGCGGGAGCGTGCTGCTCGCCGAGTCGGCCCGCCGGGTCCGGGAGGCGGGGTTCGACATCGGCAACGTCGCGGTACAGGTGATCGGGAACCGACCGAGGCTCGGCCCGCGCCGCGGCGAGGCGGAGGCGGCGCTGAGCGCGGCGGTGGGTGCCCCGGTCACGGTGTCGGCGACGACCACGGACGGGCTGGGCCTGACCGGCCGCGGCGAGGGAGTCGCCGCGATCGCGACCGCCCTCCTCCTCCCCCGTTGAGCCGGGGGTTCTGCCCTGTTGAGCCGCGGGTTCTGCCCCGTTCAGCCGGGGCTTCTGCCCCGTTGAGCCGCGAGTTCGGCCGTTGGGCGGCGGCACAACACGCGGCTCAACCCGGCAGGAGGCGCGGCTCAACCCGGCAGAAGGCGCGGCTCAACGTCAGGCGACGCGCTCGGGCCGACGTACGGCCGTACCCGACCTGGCCGTACCGGACCTGGCCGTACCCGACCTGGCCGTACCCGACCTGGCCGCACCGGACCTGGCCGCGGCGAGGTAGCGGCGCACCACCAGCTCCGCGATCAGCGGATGCGGCCCGAGGACACCGGCGACCGACGTGGCCCCGTTGACCTTCGCGAGTACGTCGGCCTTGGTGGCGAAGTACCCCGGCGCGAGGAGGTACGGCGCCGCGGCGATCCGCCTGTGACCGGCCCGCCGCAGCTCGGCCATCGCATCGTCGACCCTCAACCCCTCACCGGACAGATGCGCGACGGTCACCGGCGCACCCCAGTGTGACTGCAGCAGCCGACCGGCGACGTAGGTGTCGACAGCGGCGTCAGGGTCGGACGATCCCGCCGTGACCATGACCACCGCGTCCCCACGCCGGGCACCCGAGGCGCGCAGCCGCAGACCCATCGCTGCGGCCAACAGCGGGTGCGGGCCGAGGGGCCGGGCCAATGTCACCGGGTGCTCGCTCAGCTGAGCCGACTGCGGCAGGTCGTGCGAGACGTGGTAGCCGGTCGAGAGCAGGAGGGGTACGACGACCGACGGACCCTCCGCCCCGGACATCACCGAGGACAGGCTCGGCTCGACCAGCTCGACGTAGGAGTCGACGACGTCCACGTTCGGCAGCCGGCGCCGCACCTGTCCCATCAGCGAGCGGATCGTCGTCGGCCCGACGGGGTTGCGGGTGCCGTGCGCGACGGCGACGAGACGTGGCTTCATGTTCGACTCCTCAGCTGACGGGCAGCCGGTAGCCACGTTTGACCACCGTCTGCACCAGACGAGACCCGACCGCGGTGCGCAGCCGGGCTACCGCGACCTCCACGGCGTGCTCGCTCCCGGCCAGTCCGCTGGGCAGGTGCGCCAGCAGCTCGCGCCGCGACAGGACTCGTCCGGGATCGGCGGCCAGCGCCAACAGGACGGCCAGCGGCGCAGGTGAGAGCCGGACCTCGGCGCCGTCCACGCGGACGCGGTCGGCGTGCAGCAGCAGCCTCCGGCCGGCGACGTCCAGCTCGGTCCCCTCCCGCCGGCTGGGCAGCTCGACCTCCAGGGCCTTCACCATGGCCAGCAGCCGCGCCCGAGCGGGTTGGACGACTGGCACCCCCCAACGCTGGAGGGGTACGGCGGTCACCGGACCGACGCACATCGCCACCACGCTGTCCCGGAAGGCCTCCAGCACCTCGTCGCGCCGCCCCGCGGCGCCGGCCACGTCGAGCAGGATCTCCGCGGCCGGCGCGCTGGTGAACGTGACCGCATCGATCTTGCGGTCGGCCACGAGGTCCACCATCCGGAACATCGCGGCCTGGTCCTCGGCGGGTGCGCAGCGGTAGACGGTGACCACCGTGACGTCGGCGCCGCGCTGCCGCAGCATGTTCGCGACCACCGAGAGGGACTGGCCGTGCTCCTGCACCACGATCCGCTTGCCCGCCAACGAAGTGCCCCGCAGGTAGGCCAGCACGTCGTCAAGACACTCCGATTCCGGCGACCAGAGCTCCCGCAGGCCGTGCGAGCGAA
Source organism: Nocardioidaceae bacterium (assembly GCA_041606495.1). Taxonomy (GTDB): domain Bacteria; phylum Actinomycetota; class Actinomycetes; order Propionibacteriales; family Nocardioidaceae; genus Nocardioides_C. The sequence goes on along the minus strand of JBFIWG010000207.1, from coordinate 1,186 downwards.
GCGCGCCGACCGCCTTCGGGCCACGGGCGATGATCTGCGTGGCGCTCAACGCGGACACCAGTCGCTCGCGCAGTCCCCACGACCCGGCGGCCTCCATCCACGCCCGCATCCCGACCCCGGTCGTCGCCACGAGCAGGTCCGGTGCCGCGTCGATACAGCTCTCGGTCGCGGCGCGAAGCTGGTCGTTGACGATCTGCGACTCCAGCGCCATCGCCGGGGCGGACTCCACGTCGGCCCCGCGCCGCTCCAGCAGCGCGGTGAGCTCCTCGCTCTTGCGGGCGGAGGTGATCCCGACGCGGTAGCCGGCGAGCGGCAGCGTGGGCGGTGCCACGAGGGTCATGGTCATGGCGAGCTCCGGGGTCCGACGAGGATGACGCCCTCCACGACGCGGACCTCGTACGTCGGTACGCCGACCGACTCGTCGTCGAGGCACCTCCCCGTCCGCAGGTCGAAGGCGTGCTTGTGCATCGGGGAAGCCACGAACGGGATGTCGCCGCGTGTGCCCACGATGCCGCGGGCGAGGACACTCGCCTTGCTGAACGGGTCGTGGTTCCCCAGGGCATAGACCGTGTCGTCGTACGTCCGGAAGATCGCGACCGCGTGGCCGTGGACCAGGGCCGCCGCGCCGCGCTCGACCTCGAGCTCGACGAGTCGGCAGACCGGCGTCCAGGTCTCGGTCGCGGTCATCGCGCACCGACCGGGATCGAGGTCCCTGCGATGACGACCGGCTCGTCGGCGACCACCGGCGCGATCTGGTCCCGCTCGGTGGTGAACGCGATGTTCGGGTCGGGCGTACCGGGAGCGTTGACGAAGGAGACGAACCGGCTCAGCTTCTCCGGATCCTCCAAGGTGGCGCTCCACTCGTCGAAGTAGGTGTCCACGTGGCGGGCCATGTCGGCCTCGAGCTCCCCTCCGAGCCCGAGCTCGTCGTCGACCACGACCGCGCGGACCCGGTCGATGCCACCGTCGAGGGAGGCGATCCAGGTGCTGGTGCGCTGGAGCCGGTCGGCGGTGCGGACGTAGTACATGAGGAACCGGTCGATGTAGCGGATCAGGGTGTCTTTATCGAGATCGGTGGCAAACAGGTCGGCGTGGCGAGGTTTCATGCCGCCGTTACCGCAGACGTAGAGGTTCCAGCCATTCTCGGTGGCGATCACGCCGATATCTTTGCATTGGGCTTCGGCGC
>JBFIWG010000206.1:0-6343 GCA_041606495.1 Nocardioidaceae bacterium | reverse complement strand
TCGATCCGCATGCTTCCGGCGCCTCCGTCTCCGTGGTTGCTCTCCACCTCTGCCCAGCGGACCTCCGCGGGATCGGACCAGTCGTAGCGGATCACCACCCAGAACGGGACCCGCGGCGAGCCTTCTCGTGCCACCGCCCAGGTCTCGCCCAGCTCGCGCAACTCGTAGACCTTGGGGTCGAGCGTCTTGTGCCAGATCTCGACCCGATGATCAGTGAAGTCGGTCATGGCCCGCAGTACCTGCTCCGGCGAGGCCTTCGTGGTCAGGCCGAACCACATGCGACTCACGCACCCGCGACGGATACACCGTGGCGCCGGGTCACGGACAGGATCGCTTCCATTGATTCCTCGAGGGATTGGCCGACGGAGACCGAGGCCGCAAAGTCCTCGAAGAAGCGTCCGGCGCCGTCGCCGGAGGTGATTGCCACGAACCGAGCGGTGTCACCGACGACCTCGAACGTGCTCGGAGTTCCCGCCGGGAAGACCGCGACGCCTCCCGGCCGGACGTCGTACGACGCGCCGCCGACGCGAGCCCTGATCTGTCCCTCAACCAGGTAGAGGACGCCGGTCCACGGCGAGACGTGCGCAGGTGCCATCGGCATGGGGGGCGCGACCACCTCGAAGACCTCGAAGGCTCCGGCGGTGTCGTTGACCGCAGCCTTCACCACGTGGTCGCCGTCGGTCATCAGATGGTGCCGGCCTTCACCAGCCGGCACGTGAAGCGCAGTCATCGTTCCTCCTCGGGTGTGGATGCGGCGTGGGGCGACGCCGACCCGGACGGGCTGGTGGCCCGGCCGGTCAGGGTGAGCAGGTGCTCCTGCATGGACGCCCGCCGCTCCGGGCCCGATCCGTAGGCCCAGTCCGTGTCTGTGGCGACCAGGCGGACACCCTGCGGGGGCCGCCAACGCCTGAGGGGCCAGTGCGTGGACAGCACCCGCCCCGCGGCAGCAGCTGAGGCGTCGGTGGGCATCGGGTGGTCGACGCCCAGGGGCAGGCAGATGTCCTGGGTGTGCACCAGGATGTCGATCAGCGGCTCCAGGTCGGTGATAAACGCGACGCGCCGACGTGACCCGACGAAGCCACGCAGGGTGGCCACGATCTGCTCGTGCGTCAGGGGGCTGCGCAGGGCGACCTCACGCACGATCGTGTCGTAGCGGAAGCCGGCCCGGACCGCAGGCCAGATCAGGTCGCGCAGCCGCGCATGGGAGAGGGTCAGGTGCGCGGCCACGTCCCGCACACTCCACCCCGCGCAGAGGCTCGGCTGCGTCCACGCGGCCTCGGGGAGCGACTCGAGGAGGTCGGCCAGCCAGGAGCGTTCGGTGTCGATGTGCTGCCAGACGGTGTCGCTGTTCATCGGCTGTCGCCTGCCCTGCGAGCCTAGTTAGACAGATTATCTGTCTAATATGGCACCGTGACTGACCGTGGTCAACGCCTCGAGCTCGGGATCCTGCTCTTCGTCGCCAACCGGGCACTGGAGCAGCGGGCGTTCGACGCCGTGGTGGCCGACGGAATCACCGACATCACCCTGGCGCAGGCTCGTGTCGCGGCGCGGATCGCCCCGGGCGGGTCCAGGGTCTCCGACCTGGCCGCACAGGCACGCGTCACCAAGCAGAGCGCGGCATTCCTGGTCGAGCAGCTCGAGGCTTCCGGCTATGTCGAGCGCGTGCCCGACCCGACCGACGGTCGGGCCAGACTGGTGAGGCTGACCTCCCGAGCAGATCGGCTGGTCCGCGTCGCGAACGCGGAGGTCGAGCGTGTGCTCGCCGAGTGGGCCGACCACGTCGGCGAGGAGCGGCTCACCCAACTGCACGAGACCCTGCGTGACCTGCGCGAGATCACCGACCCCTGGCGATGACTTCGCCCGCGCACGACTCACGCATGCCAGGGCGTCCTCGCTGCGGTTGACCGCTCCCGAGGGGCCCGTTTCGTCGATCGACGCCAGGTCCCAGGCGCGTCCTAACGCCGCGTAGCGGCGTCAAGGCCGATCCGGCTCGGCCGAGCTCAGGCTCTCGAACCGACCACCCGGACATCGGGTGCGTGCGAGCGTCTTCGTGTGACTGCGGCTGGTGTGGGCATCGCGCTGTCCAGCTCATACTTCGACGACCTCGTCGGCCCCTTGTTGAAGCAGCACGTTCCGGAGGTGCGGTACGCAGCGGCACGCTTGGGGACTGGGTCAGACGTTCTGGGGCTCGACGACGCCATGTCGCGCGACCACGACTGGGGTCTGCGGTTGCAGCTGTTCGTCCCCGACGTCGACCGACCGCACGTCCTGTCCACCCTCGACCACCACCTACCTTCCGACTTCCGCGGGCACCCGATCCGGTTCGGCTTGGCCGGCGACCCGACCTACAGGTTGCGCTTCGTGCGTCACGCCGCCACTCTGGCGCCGTTCAGGGTCTGCACGGTCTAGCGACGGTTCTCGGCTGAGCCCAGCACCTGCTCCGAGCGGAGGCTTGACCCGCTCCTGACCCGCGGAGACCCTCACCCAGGAGCAGAGCTGGGATTCCCCTCGAAGGACGCCTTGAGCGCGTCGACCGTGATGGTGCGCTCCTTGACGGCGAACCGCCGCCAGATCGGCGTGCCGAGGCGCCACACGCCGTAAGACACCAACTTGCCGCGGTGGCGGACCAGGGTTTCGCTGTCGCCGCAGGCCCGCAGGTCGTAACTCGGCCAGCCTTCGAACTTGAGTTTGCCCGACTTCGACTTCTCCCACCAGTGGTAGACGATCGTGTGCGGCGCTGTCATCTCGACGATCTCCCCAGGCATTGAACCCTGGCTCGTCTCGTCAACGAACGTCGTACCGACGGTGGGCTCGCCCGTAGACGTCTGCCGGGTGTGCTTCAGCATGCTTCCCGTGTTGGCCATCCAGTCGTTGTGCCCCTCGATGTCGACGAGCCGTGCGAACACTTGGTCGATCGGTGCCGCGATGGTGCGCTCGAGCTCGAAATCTATGGGCTTCATAGGGTCAGCATCCTCGACCGGCGAAAGCACCACAAGGTGCCCACGAGCCAGAAATGAGGGACTCCATCGGCCGCAGTCCCATGTCGCAACGCGCATCCTTTTGCCGCCTGCCGGCGCTCCTCGAATCGCCCTCAACGCCGATGATCGTTCGTGGCAACCTCAGACTGTTCCGCGCGTGGCGGTGCGCACCCTCGGGGCAGCCGTTGCGCGACGCCCCAGCGCGCAGCGGGGCGACTTGCCACGTCGACGGGCCAACGCGGCGACCTCCGAGCGCAGGTTGGCACAAGCGCGTTCCCGTGTCGCGCTGGTTCCCGCTTGTACCTGACGCGGCCGACGCGGCCCTGCGCCTGGTTCTGGCTGAGCTGGCGTGCCCCGCTTGAGTCGGCCCGAGAGTCCCACAACTGGGATGAGCGATAGTCCCGCGACGATCTCGATCGCGACGGCGTGGGGAGCTCCGATCGCCAGACTTCGGGGACCCGCCCCACCGAGTTCCAACCCGGCTGGCCAGGTCGAAAGCTGCTGCCGCGCCCTGATCGCCCGCGAGCAGGAGAGCCCGGATCGACCGTCCAGCGCCGGCGAACTTGCCGGTGGTCGCCAACGAGACGCTTAGGGTAGCCTTACCTAAACGACGGTCGTCACCGTATCGGCGAAAGGTCCGAGACTCGATCGCTGACCCTTGAGGACCTCACCACCGTCCGCGAAGCTCTCCGCGCATGGACGGCCAAGCAGCGGCCCGGGCCAAAGGCGTCCAGCGACATGGCCGACATCATCGACCTGATGCTGGCCACCGCCGCGCGGATCGGCGAGATCCTCGCGGTGCGCTGGGCCGACGTGGCACTCGACGCCACCCGTCCGAACCTCACCATCAACGGCACCATCAAGACCGAGCCGGGCAAAGGAACGTACCGCAAGCCCAGCCCCAAGTCGGACGCCAGCGTGAGGACGGTCGTCCTTCCGGATTTCGCCATCGCAGTGCTCAAGCGCCGTCAGGCGGCTGCGGGAGGACCCGAACGACGCTGTCTTCCCGACACGCAACGGCACCTGGCAACAGCTCAACAACGTCGAGCGCCGCTGACGGCAGATCCGCAAGGACACCGGCCTCGACTGGGTCACGCCCCACACGTTCCGCAAGACGGTGGCGACGCTCATCTCGGAGCGAGTCGACGCCGAGACCGCCTCCCAGCAGCTCGGCCACTCCTCCCCCGCCATCGCCCGCGAGTTCTACATCTCCAAGCCGGCGATCGCCGCTGACGTCGCGCACGTTCTGGACGAGCTGGCCGAGGCAGATCCGGAGGGAGGCCCGAATGCTTCGGGAATGTGGGGAATAGCGACTTCGGGTTCAAATGTAGAACCGGCTCCGACCCAGCGTTTCCGCAGGTCAGAGCCGGTTCAATTTGTCGGGCTGACAGGATTTGAACCTGCGACCCCTTGACCCCCAGTCAAGTGCGCTACCAAGCTGCGCCACAGCCCGATGCCCGCAGATCGACTCGCGATCAGCGGGCGGAAGGAACCTTACCGCAGCCCTGCGGTGGTTCAGAACTCGGCTACTTCTTGTTGCGCTGACGCGGCCGCTGCTGCACGTGGATCGGCGTTCCGACGAAGCCGAACTCCTCGCGCAGACGACGCTCGATGTAGCGCAGGTAGCCGTCCTCGAGCTTGCCGGACGTGAACAGGATGAACGTCGGCGGGGAGGTCGAGGCCTGAGTGGCGAAGAGGACCTTGGGCTGCTTGCCGCCACGGACCGGGTGCGGGTGCTCGGCCACGAGCCGGCCCAGGAACGAGTTCAGGGCGCCGGTGCCGACACGGGTCTCCCAGCCCTCGAGCGCGGCGTCCAGGGCGGGGACGAGCTTGTCGACGTGCCAGCCGGTGCGTGCGGTGATGTTGACGCGGGGCGCCCACTGGACGCGCACCAGGTCGCGCTCGATCTCGCGGTCGAGGTAGTAGCGACGCTCCTCGTCGACCAGGTCCCACTTGTTGAACGCGATCACCAGGGCGCGACCGGTCTCGGCCACCGTGCTGATGATCCGCAGGTCCTGCTCGGAGACCGGCTGCGAGGCGTCCACGACGAGCACCGCGACCTCGGCGCGCTCGATGGCGCTCGAGGTACGCAGGCTGGCGTAGTACTCGTGGCCGGAGGCTTCCTTCACGCGCTTGCGGATGCCGGCGGTGTCGATGAACCGCCACGGGCGCCCGCCGAGCTCGATCAGCTCATCGACCGGGTCGACCGTCGTACCGGCTGCGTCGTCCACCACGACCCGGTTCTCCCGGGCGAGCTTGTTGAGCAGCGAGGACTTGCCCACGTTCGGCTTGCCGACGATGGCAACCCGCCGCGGGCCACCGACCTCTTCGAAGGACTCCGGCGGGGTCTCGGGCAGCGCGGCGAGCACGGCGTCGAGCATGTCGCCCGAACCGCGACCGTGCAGCGCCGACACCGGGACCGGCTCGCCGAGCCCGAGGTTCCACAGTGCGAAGGCCTCGGCCTCGGCCCGCTGGTCGTCGACCTTGTTGGCGGCGAGGACGACGGGCTTCTTGGACTTGCGGAGGATCCGGACCACGGCCTCGTCGGCGTCGGTGATCCCCACGGTGGCGTCCACCACGAAGAGGACAGCGTCAGCGACGTTCACGGCGATCTCGGCCTGAGCCGCGATCTGCTCGGCGAGCCCGCGCGCGTCCGGGTCCCAGCCGCCGGTGTCGACGACTGTGAAGGAGCGGCCGTTCCAGGTGGCGTCGTAGGACACCCGGTCACGGGTGACGCCGGGGACGTCCTCGACGACAGCCTCTCGGCGGCCGAGGATCCGGTTGACCAGCGTCGACTTGCCCACGTTAGGTCGGCCGACCACGGCCAGCACTGGCACTGCGCCAGGCGCAACAACGTCGAAGTCAGTCATGGTTTCTCTCTCGGTGACGGGGGCCGGTCCAGCCCTCTGAAGAGCTGTTCCTCGGTCAACCCGGGGATCGGGCCGGGCAGCTGACGCCCTGTGATGCCCTTCGCCTGAACGAGATGGTGAGCCAGGCTATTCCTCAACGTCTCGGTGGCCTGCCTCACCTGAGTCTGCGTACGCGGCCAGGGGTATCTGTCCAAGTAGACCGGAGACCCGTACACGAAGTCGAATCGGGCACCTCTGTCGGGGATGGAGTCAGCCGCCCCACCCGGCTCACGCGTCCCGAACACCGCCAGAGGTACGACGGGCGCGCCGGTCACCATGGCGAGATAGGCCACGCCGGGGTGGATCCGCACCATCTCGCCGGCGCCTCGCGCGCCCTCGGGGTAAATGGCCACCACGCCCCCGTCCCGCAGCACCCTGAGGCAGTCCTTGATCGCCGCCGGATCGACCGTGAACCGTTCGAGCGGAATCTGCCCGACCGCCCGCAGCAGACGCCCG
>JBFIWG010000205.1:0-6412 GCA_041606495.1 Nocardioidaceae bacterium | reverse complement strand
TGGGCCACGGCATGGTGACCAACGAGATCCGCCGTCGCCAGCCCGGCGCGACCCTCGGCATCACGCTGAACCTGACCCATGCCGAGCCGGCCGACCCCCAGGACCCGGTCGACATCGACGCGGCCCGTCGGATCGACGGTCTGCAGAACCGGGTGTTCCTGGACCCGCTGCTCAAGGGCAGCTACCCGGCCGACGTGCTCGAGGACACCGCGCACCTCGACTGGCAGCACGTCATCCTCGACGGTGACCTGGAGACGATCTCGGCTCCTATCGACGTGCTGGGCGTGAACTACTACCACGGCAACGACGTGTCCGGGCACCCGCACAAGGACGTCATGGGTGCGGGGCAGGTCGGGCCCGATCGGCCAACCGTCACGCCGTACGTCACGGCCGAGCATGTCACGTTCCCGAGCCGGGGCCTGCCGACCACGGCCATGGGCTGGGAGGTGCAGCCGTGGGGTCTGCGCGACCTGCTGCTCCGTCTGCACGCCGACTACCAGCTGCCTCGGGTCTACATCACCGAGAACGGCGCGGCGTTCGACGACGCCCCGAACGACGACGGAGAGGTTGTGGACCTCGAGCGGATCGCCTACATCGAAGCTCACCTGCGGGCGCTGAAGGAGGCCATGGACGCCGGCGTCGACGTCGGCGGGTACTTCGTGTGGTCGCTGCTGGACAACTTCGAGTGGGCCTTCGGGTACGCCAAGCGCTTCGGCATCGTCTACGTCGACTACCAGACGCTCGAGCGGATCCCGAAGTCGAGCGCCCGCTGGTTCGCCTCCGTCGCGTCGAGCGGACGACTTCCTCAGCCGGTAGCGTTGGGACAGTGACCAAGACCCAGCACGCGATCGGCGCATCGCCGACGCTGGACGAGGTGGCGCGCGCGGCAGGAGTCTCGCGCGCCACGGCGTCCAGGGCCATCAACGGCGGCGACCGGGTCAGCCCGCGCGCGCAGGCGGCGGTTGACGCGGCGGTACGGTCCCTGGGCTACTCCCCCAACCGGGCGGCCCGCTCTCTCGTGACACGCCGGTCGGACTCCATCGCGGTCGTCGTCCCCGAGCCGGACGAACGCGTCTTCTCCGACCCGTTCTTCGCCGGCACCCTCCGCGGCGTCTCGAACGTGCTCGCCGAGAGCGACCAGCAGCTGGTGCTCCTGCTCGCTCGTCGGGGCAAGGAGAGCGACCGAACGATGCGCTACCTGGCAGGCCGTCACGTCGACGGAGCGCTGATCGTGTCGCACCATCGCGACGACAACCTCGCACGGAGAATGGCCGACATCGGGCTGCCCTGCGTCTTCGGCGGACGTCCGTGGTCAGACGGCGACCGGGTCACCTACGTCGACGTCGACAACGAGGCGGGCGGCCGGATCGCCACCGAGACCCTCATCGCGCGAGGCTGCACAACGCTCGCGACCATCGCCGGGCCCGCGGACATGACCGCGGCCGTCGACCGGTTGACGGGCTGGCACACAGCGATGCGAGCAGCAGGGTTGCGCGACGACCGCGTCTACTACGGCGACTTCACCGAGCCGGGCGGGGAAGAGGCAGCCCGGCAGCTTCTCGCCGAGCACCCGGACGTGGACGGGCTGGTCGTGGCCTCGGACCTGATGGCCTCCGGCGCGCTGACGGTGCTGGCCGAGCAGGGTCGCCGGGTGCCCGACGACGTCGCGGTCGTCGGCTTCGACGACTTCCCCGTGGCCGGACGCACGCACCCGCCCCTGACCACGATGAAGAACCCGGTGGTCGACATGGCCGAGCAGGGCACCCGGATGCTGCTGCAGCAGATCAGCGGCCGCGCCGTAGGACCGGTCCGGGTGATCATGCCTACCGAGCTCATCCGCCGGCAGAGCTGCTGAAGAAGGCCGTAGGCAGCGGCACCTCCAACGCATGGCGAAGGCGTTCGAGGTACGTCGCCCGGTCGACCTCCAGCACGCCGAGCGAGGCGAGGTGCTCGGTCTTCCACTGCACGTCGAGCAACCGCTCGTCGGCGTGCTCGTCACGCAGGATCCCGACCAGCCCGAGCAGGGCCACCTTCGAGGCGTCCCGCACCCGGTGGAACATCGACTCACCGGCGAAGAGACCTCCGGTCGCGACGCCGTACAGGCCGCCAACCAGGCGTCCCTCCTGCCACGTCTCGACCGAGTGCACCCAGCCGAGCTCGTGCAGTCGGGTGTAGGCCTCGATGATGTCCTTGTCGATCCAGCCGGAGTCCCGCCGCGGGTCCGCGCAGGCGGCGATCACCTCCTCGAAGGCGGTGTCGACGCGGATCTCCATCTGCTTGGCCGACTGTCGAAGGGACCGGCTCACCCGCAGCCGGTCCAGCGGCAGGACGCCGCGCTGCAGGGGGGACCACCAGAGCATCGGCATCCCCGGCTCGCCCGACGGCATCGGGAACATCCCGTGTCGGTAGGCCGACAGCAGGGTCCCGGGCTCCAGGTCGGCGCCGATCCCGACGAGGTCGTCATCGACGTTCGTCGGGTCAGGGAACACCCACGACGACGTGGGTGGCTCGGTCGGCACACTTCCATCTATAACAGTTGCGAGCCTCTCGTAGGGTTCAGTCAGCAACGCATCGAGACGGTCGGAGGCAAAGCATGGGCATCGCCGGGTCCCTGGGCAAGGCGGTGGCGCCGCACGTGCACAAGATGGCGCCCGAGCTGACCTCGAACTTCATCCACGAGGCGCTGAGCCGTGCGATCCACGGGGTGGGCCCCCTGCCGGGAGCCGCTCGAGCAGCGGACAAGCAGCTGCGCGAGCAGGACGGCAACGTCGAGGACGCGATTCGCGAGGTGATCGAGAACCACGTCGGGTACGCCGGAGCGCAGGGCTTCGCGACGAACCTGGGCGGACTGGTCACCGCCGCGCTGACGATCCCGACGAACATCGCCGGGCTCGCCCTGCTGCAGTGCCGGATGGTCGCCGGCATCGCGCACCTGCGTGGCTACGACCTGCACGACCCGCGGGTGCAGAACGCGATCCTGGTCTGCATGCTGGGCGAAGACGTGGTGACGTCCCTGGTGAAGAAGAAGAAGCTCCCCGCCCCGCCGATGGCGATCGCCACCGCCCCCGCGCACGACCCGCACCTGGACTCGCTGATCGCGGCGGAGGTGACCTCGGAGCTGCTGACCAAGGTCGCCGGCAAGCGCGTCGTCACCACCGTGGGCCGCCGGGTGCCTGTCGTGGGCGGTCTGGTGGGCGCCGGCGCCGACGGCTACACCACCTGGCAGGTCGGCCGGTACGCCGCCCGCGAGCTGCGTTCACGCAGTTTGCGTTGACCGTCGGGCTCAGCGCTCGCGGATGCGCTGGGCAGCCCGGGTCACCTTGCCGGTGAGCTGCTCCTCGGGCATCGGGCGACGGGCCGCCTCCGCGGTCATCACCGCGAGCGCCTCGATGGCGGCCTCGGCCACCATCTTCCGGCTCGGACGGTCCGGATCCTCCCAGGGAGCCTCACCCTGCGGCGGGACCGGACGAAGGTCCTCGACGTCGCCGACCACATGGACTCCAGAGCCCTCGATCCAGCTCACCCACTCGTCGTACACCTCTTCGGCCCAGGGGTAGGCCTCCGGAGGCAGCGTCACCGGAATCTTGTGGTCGCGGTGCGCGAGGTTCTGGTGGACGACCAGCTCCTTGACCAGCGCGCGGTACTGGGAGCCGTCGAGCTCGGTCTTCGGGAGCAACGTGTTGAGCTGGCGCACGAGCGCGGTCTCGGCGATACCCATCGACGGGTTCTTGCGATCGCTCTCCTCCGGCGCCCAGGAATGCTCGATCCCGAACACCTCGCAGAAGCGCTGCCACAGCAGGCCCTTCCCGGCGCCCTTGGGTGGGACCGTCACGACGTGCACCCGCTCGGGCGGCAGTCCCGCGCTCCACCGGCTGAGCACGTTCGGCAGCCCCTGCACCCTCCAGAACCACAGGTCGGGCCGCGTCTGCGAGCGCGTTTGCACCTCGTCGAGGAACTTCGCGAACGTCCACTTCCTGCGCTGCTTGATGCTCTCTTGCCACTCGGCGGGGATCTGTCGAGCGAGGTCGCGAGCGGAGTAGACGATGTGCACCTCGCTCCCCTCGAGGTCCCTCATGGCTCGGGCGACCTGGGGTGCGGTGGCCGCGGCGAGGATCTCGTGGCTGATCACGACGGTGCCGCGCAGGCGGCGTACGTCACGCATCAGCGAGTCCCACGCACCTTCGGCCTGGGCCAGCGCGCCGCCCCACTCCTTCTCCAGCAGGTCGAGGGCCGGCTTGAAGTGGTCTGCGTTGAGGTTCAGCCGACCCAGTGGGTAGTGCACGTCGTGCTGCCGCAGGCTGCTCTGGTTCAGGCGCAGGCGGTCCTGGAGGTACGTCGTCCCGGTCTTCGGCGCACCGACGTGGAGGTAGACCACACGAGTCATGCGGGAATTGTGCCCTAGCCCTCAACCGGCCAGCGCGGCAACCACCCGGGACGGGCTGGGACGACCGAGCTGCTCGGCCATCCAGGCACTGGCCGCCACGAGCGGGTCGAGGTCGACACCGGTCTCGATGCCCAGCCCGTGCAGCATCCAGACCAGATCCTCAGTCGCCAGGTTCCCCGTCGCGCTCTCGGCGTAGGGGCAGCCTCCCAGGCCCCCGGCGGACGCGTCGAACGTGGTGACTCCGGCGCGCAGCGCGGCCTGGGTGTTCGACAACGCCTGACCGTAGGTGTCGTGGAAGTGCATCGCGATGTGCTCGTTGGCCAGGCCGGCGTCGTTGAACGCCGCCAGTAAGGCGGTCACGTGGCCCGGCGTACCCACACCGATCGTGTCGCCGAGGGACAGCTGGGAGGCACCGAGGTCGAAGAGCCGCTTGCCGACGGCGACCACCTGGTCGATCGGGACGTTGCCCTCCCAGGGGTCCCCGAAGCACATCGAGACATAGGCACGGACGTCCATGCCGGCCGCACGAGCTCGGTCCACCGTCGGCTCGAACATCGCGAACTGCTCGTCGAGGCTGCGGTTGAGGTTGCGCTGCGCGAAGGTCTCGGTGGCGCTGCCGAAGATGGCGATGTGCCGGACACCCTTCTCCAGGGCGCGGTCCAGACCGCGCTCGTTGGGCACCAGCACCGGCAGGGGCACCCGGTCGTCGGCGGTGAGGTCGGCGAGTGCGTCCCACAGGTCCGCGGCGTCGGCGAGCTGGGGAACCCACTTGGGGTGCACGAAGCTGGTCGCCTCGACGATGGGCAACCCGGCCGAGACCAGGCGCCGGACGAACTCAGCCTTGGTCTCGAGGGGTACGACGGTCGGCTCGTTCTGCAGGCCGTCGCGCGGTCCCACCTCGTAGATGGTCACCGCAGAGGGCAGCGACTCGTCGCGGACCACGTGTGGCTGGCGCATCAGGCCTCCTCGACCACGAACAGGGTGGCGCCGAGCGCGACCTGCTCCCCGGTCGCGGCGCCGACCGTCGTGACCACGCCGGCCACCGGCGCCTTGAGCGACAGCTCCATCTTCATCGCCTCCATCACGCCGAGGACGTCGCCCTCCTCGACCTTGCTTCCGACCTCGGTCGAGACGCTGAGCACGGTGCCGGGCATCGGCGCGAGCACCGTGCCGTCCGAGGCGGCGTGACTGCCACCGGGGCCGAAGGCGTCAGGCCGGTCGAAGTTGAACGTGTTGCCCAGGTGCGCGACGTCGACCCGGTGCCGCCCGACCCGCACCGCGGCCTCGTGCACCAGGTCGTCGATCTCCAGACGGAGCACGCCGGTGTCCGACGCGATCGGGTGCACCCTCCAGGTGCGGTCGCCCGCGGTAACCGAGCCGCCGTCCACCTTGAAGAGGGTCTGTTCGCCGTCCACGACGAGCTCCACCGGCGTCGACGCTGACGGTCCCGCGAGCCGCCACCCGTCGGCCACCCCGAACGGGTGCGTGGGGTCGGACTGCTGCGACGTGGCCAGCCCCCAGGCAGCCAGCACGGCCGCCGTCTCCACGCCCTCGGGGCGGATCGCGTCCGGGTGCGTGTCCAGCCAGGCGGTGTCGATCTCGAAGTCGCGGAAGGCGTCGGAGTCGGCCAGGCCACGCAGGAAGCCCAGGTTGGTGGTGAGTCCGATGATCGCGGTGTCGTCCAGTGCCGTGACCAGGGCGCGGCGGGCCGCCTCCCGAGTCGAGCCGTGCACGATCACCTTGCCCAGCATCGGGTCGTACGACGTGCTGACCGTCTGCCCGGACTCGAGGGCCGCGTCGATGCGGGCGCGAGGCGACCAGCGGACGCTCTCCGCGACACCGGCCTGCGGCAGGAAGCCGTTGAAGGCGTCCTCGGCGTAGACGCGGGCCTCGATGGCGTGCCCGGAGAGGGTCACGTCCGCCTGCTCGAACGGGAGCCGCTCCCCTGCGGCGATCCGCAGCTGCAGCTTGACCAGGTCGAGGCCGGTGACGAGCTCGGTGACCGGGTGCTCGACCTGCAGCCGGGTG
>JBFIWG010000204.1:0-6485 GCA_041606495.1 Nocardioidaceae bacterium | reverse complement strand
GCGGAGAACTGCGGCCGCCCGACGCCGGTCATCATGCGAGTGGTGCACATCGCGCCCGGACCCACGCCGACCTTGATGATGTCGGCGCCGGCATCGGCGAGCTCGCGGACGCCCTCGGCAGAGACCACGTTGCCGGCGGCGACGGGGACACCCGGGTCGAGAGCACGGACCGCGCGCAGGGCTTCGGTCATCCGGTCCTGGTGGCCGTGCGCGGTGTCCACGACGAGGCAGTCCACTCCTGCGGCCAGGAGCGCCTTGGCCTTGGCCGCGACGTCACCGTTCACCCCAACCGCGGCGGCGATCCTCAGCTGGTTGTGGTCATCGACCGCGGGCGAGTAGAGCGTTGAGCGGAGCGCGGCCGTGCGGGTGAGGACACCGACGAGCCGACCCTCCGAGTCGACCACCGGGGCTAGCCGACGACGCGCGTCGTCGAGCGTCTCGAACGCGGTCCGAGGCTCCACGGTGTCCGCAAGCGTCACCATCCGCGACGACATCACCTGGTGCACCTGGGTGAACCGGTCCACATCGAGGCAGTCGTCCTCGGTGACCACGCCGACCGGGCGGCCGTCCTCGACCACGAACGCCGCACGGTGGGCACGCTTGGGCAGCAGCGCCAGCGCGTCACCGACCGTCTGGTGCGGGTCGAGCGTGATCGGGGTGTCGAAGACGAGGTGCCGTGACTTCACCCACGACACGACCTCCTCCACGACCGAGAACGGGATGTCCTGCGGGATCACCGAGATGCCGCCACGACGGGCGACGGTCTCGGCCATCCGGCGTCCGGAGATCGCGGTCATGTTGGAGACGACCAGCGGGATCGTCGTACCCGTGCCGTCGCTGGTGGACAGGTCGACGTCGTAGCGGGAACCCACGTCGGAGCGACGGGGGACCATGAAGACGTCGTCGTAGGTCAGTTCGTACGGAGGCCGGAACTCGTTGAGGAAGCGCACGGTTCCAAGATGCTACAGGGCGTTCAACGCCGCCAGTGCCTCATCGGCGTGGACCTCCATGCTCCACTCGCTGGCGATCACCTTGCGCACCACGCGATCTGTGTCGATGACGAAGGTCGCCCGCTTGACCGAGGTGACGTACTTGCGGCGCACTCCGTACGACGTCGCCACCTCGCCGTCTGCGTCGGAGAGCAACGGGTAGTCGAAGGTGTAGGTGTCGGAGAACTCCAGCTGCTTCTCCACGCTGTCGATGCTGATCCCCACCCGCTGCGCAC
Source organism: Nocardioidaceae bacterium (assembly GCA_041606495.1). Lineage (GTDB taxonomy): Bacteria > Actinomycetota > Actinomycetes > Propionibacteriales > Nocardioidaceae > Nocardioides_C. The sequence continues at coordinate 5,260 of JBFIWG010000204.1, read as the reverse complement.
CAGCAGATGCGAACTCGGCGTTCAGGTCACGGAACCGGCAGGCCTCCTTGGTACAGCCGCCGGTCATCGCGCCGGGGTAGAAAAACAGCACCACCGGGCCGTCCAGCAGCAGCGTGCTGAGCTGGGTGGGCTTGCCGTACTGGTCCGGGAGCTCGAAGTCGGGTGCGGTGCTTCCTTCTCGGATCGTCTTCACGCAGACTGCCTCTTCTTCGGTGGGAGCGGGATGAACCCGCTGGTACGACGGACGTACTCGGCGTAGCCGGGACGCCGCTCGGCAATGTCCTTCTCCAGCAGGGGCTTGCCGGTGCCCTTCGCGAGCAGCCAGGTCATCACCACCGGGGAGAGCACGGTGAGGATGCCCGGCCACGCGCTGAACGCGATGATCGAGAGCCCCCACCAGGCACAGGCGTCGCCGAAGTAGTTGGGGTGGCGGGTGTAGCGCCAGAGGCCGGTGTCGAGGACCTCGCCCTTCTTGGACGGGTCGTTGCGGAACCGGGTCAGCTGGTAGTCGCCGATGGACTCGAACAGGAAGCCGATCAGCCAGATCGCCGCTCCGATCCACGCCAGCCAGCCGAGCGGCGGTGTCTCGAAGTTCGCCACCTGCACCGGCAGCGAGACGAAGAACATGATCGCGCCCTGGGTGAGGTAGATGCGCGTGAAGGCGTGCAGCTGCGGGTTCCCCGGCGCCTTGGCCATCAGCTCCTCGTAGCGCGGGTCCTCCCCCTTGCCGCGTGAGCGCAGGAAGATGTGTGTGGCGAGGCGGACGCCCCAGATGACGGTCAGGGCCGTGATCAGAGCCCGCCGGCCGTCGTCGCCGTCACCGGCGGAGGCGACGTACGCCGTCACCGCGATCGCGGCGAAGCCGAGCCCCCAGGCCACGTCGACGACGGCGTGCTTGCCGACCCGCACGGCGATCCCGAAGGTCACGCCGAGCACCAGTAGGACGGCGAGCGCGGTGAACGGGAGCGCCGCTGCGAAGGCGGAGAGGTCGAAGTCGGCCATCAGAAGTCACGCACCGGGGGCAGGCCGCTGCGGCCATCGAGGGAAGGCTTGACCGCGAGGATCTGGTCCACGCCCATCCGGCCCTCCTCGAAGGCCAGTGCACCGCCGACCAGGTAGAGCCGCCACACCCGGGCGACCTCCTCGCCGACCATCTCCACGACTCGGTCCCAGTTCTCCTCGAACGTGGCGTACCACGCGTCGACGGTCCACACGTAGTGCTCGCGAAGAGCATGCACGTCACGGACCTCGAGGCCGGCCCGCTCGATCAGCGCCACGGTCTCCCCGACCGGCCGCATGTGCATGTCGGGGGCGATGAACGCCTCGATGAAGGGGCCGCCGCCGGGCCGGGTCGTGCGTGACATCTGCTGGATCAGCATCCGACCAGAGGGCCGAAGGAGGCGTTCGATCTGGGCCGTGAAGACCGGGTAGTTCTTCTCGCCGACGTGCTCGCCCATCTCGATGGAGGAGATCGTGTCGAAGGGGCCGTCGTCCACGTCCCGGTAGTCCTGCAACCGGATCTCGACCCGGTCGCCCAGACCACGCTCGACGATCCGCTGGTCGATGAAGGCCTTCTGCTCCTTCGCGATCGTCACGCCGACCACGTTCACGCCGTAGTGCTCCGCGGCGTGCAGGGACAGGGAGCCCCAGCCGCAACCGATGTCGAGGTGGCGCCCGCCCGGTTCGAGACCGAGCTTGCGGCAGACCAGATCGAGCTTGTCCCGCTGCGCGTCCTCGAGGGTGTAGCCGGGGTCGGTGCTGGTGAAGTACGCGCACGAGTAGGCCATGTGCGGGTCCAGGATCAGCGCGTAGAAGTCGTTGGAGAGGTCGTAGTGGTGCGCGATGGCCTCCCGATCGCGGGTCAGGGAATGGAGACGACCACGGAGCCGGGCCTGCGAGGCCGGGGGCGTGGGCGGACTCCCGACCGCGCCGAGCCGGTACGCCGTCCTCAACCCCGCCGCGATGGTGGCCAGGCTCAGCCTGGGCGAGGCTCCCCGTTCCCGCACGGCCTTCCACACCTGGCGGAAGCCCTCGAGCAGGTCGCCCTCGACGTCGATCTCCTTGGTGACGTAGGCCTGCGCCAGTCCCAGCTCACCGGGCGCGAACAGGAGGCGGCGGACCGCCTGCGGGTCGTTGACCACCACCGTGGGCGCGTCCTCAGGGCCGATGCAACTGCCGTCCCATGCCCTGATCCGCAGGGGAAGGCCGCCGCCGAACAGCGGCGTCAGGATGGCGCCGAGCTCGTGCGCAGCGCCGCCCTGGCTGGTCCTGGCCCGGTTCGCTTCCGAGGTCTGGGTCATCGCATCCACTTCGTCGAGGTTCGGCTTGGTTCGTGAGCGGGTTCGTCGCGGCGGCAGCATCGGATGGGTGAGCGATCAGTCGAAGAGGCCGGCGCGCCCGAACATCTCGGCCGTCGCGCGGGCGCTGGGTGTCCCCGCGTCAGGATCCGCACCGGCGGCGAGCAGGGCGCCGATCACGTCCTGCTCGTCCTTGAACACCGCGCCGGCCAACGGAGTCTGACCCCGGTCGTTGGGACGGTTCGGGTCGGCTCCGCGCTCGGCGAGCATGGAGACGGAGTCCGCGTGCCCGTTGTAGGCCGCCAGCATCAAGAGGGTGTTCCCCTGTGCGTCGGTGAGATCGGCGGGCACCCCGGCATCGACGTAAGCAGCGAGCTGGTCGGCCTCTCCCGCACGGGCGAGGTCGAACATCTGGTGCGCCAGCTCCACGAGCCGGTGGTCCGGTCCGTCCTGTTCCTCGGCCATACGGCCATCCTGCCAGCCCACGGGACGCCGCGTCCTGCCCGCCGGGACGGCCCTATCCTGACGGGCATGACTTTCGACCAGGTGCCCGCGGGCGACCCGACCGAGATCGCCGACGCTCTGCTCAGCCGGTTTGCCGCTCTGCACGGCCGCGACGGCGTCGGCTGCTTCGCGGCACCGGGTCGGGTCAACCTGATCGGTGAGCACGTGGACTACAACCTGGGCAAGTGCCTGCCGATGGCGCTCCCGCACGCGACGTACGCCGTGGCCGCGCCCCGCGACGACTCGACCGTGACTATCCGGAGCCTCCAGCAGGACGACCCCTGGGTCGGCGACGCCGGCGCCCTCGGGCCCGGGCAGGTGACCGGCTGGCCGGCGTACGTCGCGGGCGTGGTCTGGGCGCTGCAGCAGGAGGGCTGGGAGCTCCCGGGCCTGGACATCGTGGTCGACTCGCGGGTTCCTACGGGAGCGGGGCTGTCGAGCTCGGCGGCGCTGGAGTGCTCGGTGGCGCTGGCTCTCTGCGCGGTCGCGGGGGTTCAGGTCGACGACGCCGTGCGGCAGACCCTGGCGCAGGCGTGCATCCGCGCGGAGACCGACGTCGCCGGTGCACCGACCGGCGGGATGGACCAGACGATCTCACTGTTCGGCACGCCCGAGCACGCGCTCCTCCTGGACTGTCGTGACTGGTCGACCGAACAGGTGCCGTGGGCACCGTCCGCCCATGACCTGGAGCTCCTGGTCGTCGACACCCGCGCCTCGCACTCGCTGAGCGACGGCGGGTACGCCTCACGCCGCAACGACTGCGAGGAGGCCGCCCGGATCCTGGGCGTTCGTTCGCTGCGCGAGGTGTCCGATCCGGAGGCGGCCCTGGAGAAGCTCGACGACGAGCGGGTACGCCGCCGGGCCCGGCACGTGTTCAGCGAGATGGCCCGCGTGGACCAGGCCGTGGACCTGCTGCGCCGTGACGACTACGCCGGTCTCGGTGCGGCGTTCGACGCCTCGCACGAGTCGCTGCGCCACGACTTCGAGGTCTCCTGCCCCGAGCTCGACACGGTGGTCGACACCTGCCGGCAGGCCGGTGCGCTCGGTGCGCGGATGACGGGTGGCGGGTTCGGCGGGTCGGCGATCGCCCTGCTCCCGGCCGGCGAGGTGTCCGCCGCGGCCGAGGCGGTCAGCGCGGCGTTCCAGGCGCAGGGGTGGGCAGCACCGGGATTCCTGCTGGGCCGGCCGAGCGCCGGCGCTCGTCAGGTCAGGTAGCCGCCACTCCCCCGATCTCACCCTCCCGGAAAGCGTCCACGAACAGGCTGTGGTCCTTCCGAGCCTTGATGGCGTAGGAGATCCCGAACTCGACGATGTCCTCGGTGAACTCGCGACGCCGGCCCTCCAGCAGCTGGGCGATCGCCTCCTCGACCTGAAAGGACACCAGGCTCTGGTCGCTGTCCTCGTCGGAGGCGCAGTGCACCTTGGCGGTGGCGCGTCCGAGCGCGTCCACCACCTCGGCCATGTCGTCGGGCTCGTTGATCTCCGACCAGTCCAGGTCGGCCTCGTAGGGCGAGACCTCGGACACGACGTACCCCACGCCGTCCATGCTCGTGTAGCCGAGCAGCGGGTCTGTGTGCACCTGCAGCGCCCGCTGGCTGACCACGGTGCGGTGGCCCTCGTGGTCGAAGTACCGCTCCACCTCCTCGGCGTCGACGAACCGTCGTACGGCGGGCACGTTGGCCTGCTTCATCGAGAGGATCACATCGTTGTCGAGCGCCTGGCTGTAGCCCTCGACGAGCATGTTGTACGCCGGAAGGCCAGCGCTGCCGATACCGAAGCCGGACTTGCCGACCACGTCGCGAAGCTCGTAGAACAGCTCCCGGTCGAAGCGCTTGGACTCCGGGATCGTGTCGAGGTACTCCCCGAACGCCCGAACCACCTTGGCCCGCTCCCTCTTGCCCAGCCGGCGCACCGTGGAGTCCTCCCGGAACACCCGGACATGGTCGTCGATCCGGGTGTTCTCGTCGAGCAGCTCGGGCCGGCTAAGGCGACGGGCGGCGACCAGCACCTCGTGCACCGCGCCCTTGGTGTTGTCGAGCCGGAGCGCGAAGTCGTCGTCATCGTCGCTCTTGACGTAGTGGTTGACCTGGCTGAGGTAGGCACGAAGGTAGCGCGCGATCAGATCGCGGACGGTCTGCTCGGGCAGCGCCTTCTGCCAGCCCATCAACGCCATGCTGGCGGCGAACCGGCGCAGGTCCCACGAGAAGTGGCCGATGTAGGCCTCGTCGAAGTCGTTGACGTCGAAGACCAGGCGGCCGTCGGAGTTCAGGTACGTGCCGAAGTTCTCCACGTGCAGGTCCCCGTGGATCCAGATCCGGCTGGTCCGGTCGTCGACCCACCTGTCCTTCATCCGGGTGACGTCGGAGTAGAACAGGCAGGCGGTGCCCCGGAAGAACGCGAACGGGTCGGCCGCCATCTTCCGGTACTTCACCCGGAACGCTGCCGGGTCGGCCTCCATG
>JBFIWG010000203.1:0-6500 GCA_041606495.1 Nocardioidaceae bacterium | reverse complement strand
CCGGGTCGCTGGAGGCCGACGCCCGGGTGCTCGCGGAGAAGGCCCGCGCCGGCGCGGACTTCGCGATCACGCAGCTGTTCTTCCGGCCCTCGGACTACTTCGAGCTCGTGGATCGGGTGGCCGCCCATGGCGTGGAGATCCCGATCATCCCGGGCATCATGCCGATCACGAACCTGCACCAGATCCGCCGGATGGCCGAGCTGTCCGGCGCCGACCTCCCCGCCGAGGTGGTCGAGCGCGTCTCGGCGTACGGTGAGGACAAGGCGGCCGTGCGGGCCGAAGGGATCGCGATCGCCACCGAGCTGTGCGACACGCTCCTCGCCGGGGGAGCGCCGGGGCTGCACTTCTACACGCTCAACCGGTCCAAGGCGACCCGGGAGATCTACGCCGGTTTGCGCAGCCTGGTCTGAACCCGCCGTTCCTCGGCGGAGCGGACCGCGGCGGTGCATGCTGGGGCGCATGGACGCGACCATCACCACTTCCGGAGCCGGCACAGCCATCGGTGAGCCCGACGCCATGCGCCTGCACCTGGCCGTGGCCGAGACCAGCACCGACGTGCAGCAGGCACTCGACGGTGTCGCCGCCGGCGTGCTCCGGCTCGGGGAGGTGGCCCGGCAGCACACGTCGGAGGACCGGATCGGCACGCGTGGCATGGGCCTGTGGTCGGACCGCGAGCGCGGCCGTCGTACCTTTCGGGCCAGCCAGACGATCGAGCTGTCCTGCGACTCCTTCGACGCTGCGGGGGCCCTGATCGGCGCTCTCGGCGAGGCGCTCGGGGAGAACCTCGAGATCCATCAGGTGCAACCGTTGCTCACCGACACCGCCGACCTCGAGCGGACGGCGCGGGCACGCGCGTTCGACGACGCCCGCGCGAAAGCCGAGGAGCTCGCGGCGCTCGCCGGTCGGGTGCTGGGTGAGGTGGTGAACATCGTCGACGGCGCACCCGGGGACCAGCCGTACCTCGAGCAGGGGCCGGTCGCGCTCAGTGCCCGGATGCCCTTCGAGCGCGGATCGATGAACGTCACCGCCGGGGTGTCGGTGACGTGGCGGCTGAACTGAGCCGGGTCAGGCCTTGCCGATCTCCTGCGCGACAAGGGCCGCACCGAGCCCGACGAACGGGAGCCCTGCTCCGGGCGTGACGTGCGCCCCGGCGCAGAAGACTCCGGCCACCGGTGTCCGGGTGCGGAGTCGATGGTTCAGCGTCGCGCGGCCCTGCCACAGCACGCCGTAGGGTGACCCGCCCCAGTCCTCGACGAGCTCGCGGGGGGACCGGTCGACGCGGGCCCGGATGTTCGCGCGGATGTCGATGCCGCGCCGGGCCAGGGCGGTGACGATGTCCTCCGACAGCCTGCCGCGGCCCAGCAGCGTCCACGCCGCACCGTCGGTCCGGTCGCTGCTGCCGTTGGTGCGGATCACGATCATCGGGTCACCGTGCAGCACCACCTCGTGCGGCAGGGCCGGCACGTCTCCCTCCAGCCCGAGGTGGCAGACCACCGGCGGGATCGCGGGCATGGTCCGCTTGACCAGGGGCGCGAGCAGCGGCAGCCGGCGGGGGTCGACGGCGCAGACCACGACGTCGGCCTCGACCATGCCGCGGTCGGTCTCCACGCCGATCGGGCGGCCGTCGCGTACGACGATGTCCGCGGCCGTCGTACCCAGGCGTACGTCGACACGCCGCTCCACCATCCGCTTGGCCAGCACCTCAGCCAGCGCGCCCATGCCGCCGGGCACCGTCCACACGCCGAACTTCTGCTCGACGTAGCTCATCATCCCCATCCAGGCCGGGACGTTGCGCGGGTCGTGCCCGTCGAGGCGCGCCTGGGTCAGCGCCAGGGCGCGCAGTCGGTCGTCCTTGAAGGTCTTGCTGACCTCACGCTGCAGCGTCCGGCGGCTGGTGAGCAGCGACCGGGTGTCCTTGCCGAGGACCTCCGGGGACCACGCCCGCTCCAGGTAGTCCTGGCGCAGCAGCATCCAGGTCTCGGCGAAGGACTGGGTGTAGTCCAGCCACTGCTTGCCGAGGCCCGCGCCCAGCGTCGCCTCGATCGCGTGGTGCTGCTCGGCCCGGCTGCCCGCGGGCATCGACAGTCGGCTGCCGTCCTCGAACCGGTGCTCGGCCATCGGTTCGACCGGCACCAGCTCGAGCTCTCGCTCGAGGGGCCGCCCGGACTTGCGAAAGAGGTCGCGAAGCACCGCCGGGAGCGCCGTCGCCGTCGGGCCGGTGTCCCAGCGGTAGCCGTCCTTCTCCAGAAACCCGATCGCACCGCCGAGCCGGTCGGAGCGTTCCAGCAGGGTCACCTCGTGGCCGAGCTTGGCCAGACGGGCGGCGCTCGCCGTACCCCCGAGTCCGCCACCGACCACCACCACGCGCATGGACCGGAGCCTAGATCAGCGCACGTCGGGTGCTGCCTCCACGGTCCCGAACCGGGTCCCGAGCTCGGTGTCGAGGAACCGCATCAGCGCTGCGTTCAACGGTGCCACCAGCGAGCCGCGGGGCAGGCCGTCGTGGAGGTCCAGCTTGGCGAACGTGCCGACGGGGCTCGGTGCCACCATCAACGACAGAGGGGCTTCATCGTCGGTTCGCCGCAGCTCGATGCCGTCCCAGCAGACGCTGATCTGCTGCGCCTCCTCGACCACCCGCAGGTCACCGATGGCCAGCACCTTGCCGAAACGGTTCGCGTCCATCCGTGGCAGGGCCCAGGCCTCCAGGGCCGCCACGCTGACCACCGGGTCCCGCCCGACCGACAGGTTCAGCTGTAGGAGCTGGAACGAGGCGACGTCCACGGTGCGAGCGAGGCTCGTCAGCCCCGCGGACATCCGGGCGTTCAGCTCGGTGGGGCGGAACCCGTCCTTGGTGAGGACGCCGTCGATCCCGAAACCGCCGCGGTAGCCGACCCGATCACGCAGGTGCTCCCCGGTACGACGGACCAGCTCGCGCATCTGCTCACGATCGACCTCGGGCGGGTCCCAGAACGTGCCCTGCCCGCCGTAGACGAACCGGCGGCTGTCGTCGCGGAGGACGACAAGCTCGACCGGGCGGAAGGCCGCCGTCCCGTCCGGCAGGACCATCCCGTGGATGCTGCACGGGACGCCCTCCAGGAACGGCATCACCCGCACCCGGTCGCAGCGCGGGGCGAAGAACTCGAAGGCGGCTGCCTGCTCGTCGTCCGAACGCACCCAGCGGACGAAGTCGCCTCCGCCGTTGATGCCGTCGCGGGCATCCCCGGACCACACCACGCCGTGTCCGTCGTCCAGGGCGTGGCTGACCACCCGGAGCTGCGCCAGGTCCATCTCGACCGCCGTCGAGGGGCTCTGCGGGTAGCCGACCCGCGCCCACACGTCGTGCACGACCAGCTTGTCCTCGAGAGCGGTCCAGGCTGCCGGACGTCCGCCCACGACGCCGCGCCCTTCGATCGGAGCGTTGTCGATGAACGGACCGACGCACCAGAGCGACGAGCCATCGGGGTCGTACTCGTCCACAGCGCGACGCACTCGTTCAGGCAGGTGGCGAACCAGGTGGTCGTGGCCGCGGATCTCCTCGGTCATCGAACTGTGGCGCTCGGCTCGCAGCATCACCACGTGGCCTGCGTCGAGGGCGGGGACCGGGCCGGCCCCGACGCCGGTCGCGAGCAGCAGGGGCTTCTCGGCGCCGGCCGCCGCCAGGAGGTCCACCCACTCGGTCATCGCGGCCAGCGGAGCTACCCCGAAGACGACCTTGCGGCCGGCGACCAGGCCGCCTAGATGTGCAAGCCAACGGCGGTGCTGCTCGGCGTCCCCCAGGTCCATCCGTCCAGGCTAGGGTCGCGAGAGTCTTGTGGCGACCTCTTTACTTTCGTCCGCTTCGCCGTGTTCGATGGGTTCTGGCATATAAAGCCGCTTTGCCCGTTTCGACCGGAGGAACCCACGTTGGGGAACGCACGCACGATCACGGCAGCTGCAGGGGCGATGGCCTTGCTCGCGAGTGGGCTGGCGATCGGTGCCGCGCCCGGCGCCTCGGCATCGGACTGGAGCCGTTGCCTGGACGGTGCGGACGACCGGCAGGCGGTCTTCGAGCGCGCCGCGGCCGTGAGCGGCGTTCCCCAGAGCGTGTTGCTCGGCGTCTCCTTCATGCAGTCGCGGTGGGACGACCACGGCGCGAGCCCGAGCACCAGCGGCGGCTACGGCCCCATGCACCTGACCGCGGTCGACCCGTCGGCCGCCGTGGAAACCCACGACCAGGGCAAGGGGGAGTCGGCGCACGAGCACCGGGCACCTGCCGGTACGACGGACAGTCCCGGCGTCAACCCGGCGACCGACGGGCTCCGGACCCTGGAGACGGCCGCGGACCTCGTCGAGGTGAGCCCGGCCCGGCTTCGCGCCGATGACGTCGCCAACATCTGCGGCGGGGCGGCCCTGCTCGCGTCGTACCAGCGCGACCTCGCGCCGGATCAGGCTTCGGCAGATCGACCGGGGGCGTGGAGCGCAGCCGTCGCCCGTTACAGCGGCGCGGGCGACCAGGCCTCGGCGATGCGCTTCGCCGAGCAGGTGTTCACCGTCATCGAGGAGGGCAGGAGCCGAAGGACCAACGACGGTCACCGGGTGGTGCTGCCGGCCCGCGTCGCCGAGCTGGACCGGGCGGCCGTGCGGTCGATGGGTCTCACCGTCGCCTCCGAGGAGGGTGTCGACTGCCCCGTCGGGCTCGGCTGCGAGGCGATCCCGGCGCCCTACGAGTGGTACAACTCCTCGAACCCACGGGCCTACGGCAACCACGACCTGGCCGACCGGCAGGACGACATGTCGATCGACTACATCATCATCCACGACACCGAGGCGACCTGGGACACCACGCTGAACCTGGTGCAGCGCCCGACGTACCTGGCCTGGAACTACTCGCTGCGCTCTCGGGACGGGCACATCGCCCAGCACCTCGACAGCAGCGACGTCGGCTGGCACGCCGGCAACTGGTACGTCAACATGCACTCGATCGGTCTCGAGCACGAGGGCTTCGCCGCGGAAGGGGCCGGCTGGTACACCGAGTCGATGTACCAGACCTCGGCAGCGCTGGTCCGGTACCTCGCCGCGAAGTACGACGTGCCGCTGGACCGGGCGCACATCATCGGGCACGACCAGATCCCCGGTCACGTCCCGTCACGCGTGCCCGCGATGCACTGGGACCCGGGACCGTACTGGGACTGGGAGCACTACTTCGACCTGCTGGGCGCCCCGATCGAGCCGGACCGGCGATCGCGCAGCAACGTCGTGACCGTGGCGCCGGGCTTCGCCGGGAACAGCCAGCCGATCACGGGTTGCGGGTCGAACCCCTGCAAGACCGACGCGACCAACTTCGTCTACCTGCACCAGGCGCCCGACGCCTCCTCGCCGCTGGTGAACGACCCGGGTCTCCGACCGAACGGTGAGCCGGCGACGACCCGGGTCTCCGACATCGGTGCTCGCGCCGCGGCCGGGCACAAGTTCCTGGTGGCCGAGCGGTCCGGCGACTGGCTCGGCGTGTGGTGGCTCGGCGAGATCGCGTGGCTGCACAGCCCGGAGGACAACCCCACCGTCGTACCGTCGGACGGCGAGGTCGTCGTCGCGAAGGGGTCGGAGCCGGTGCCGGTGTACGGACGGGCCTATCCGGAGTCGTCGGCCTACCCGGCGGAGATCCCCGACCAGGGTGTCTTCCCACTGCAGTACACCCTCGAACCGGGGCAGGCCTACGTGCTCGCCGACGACGACCTGGAGACCGACTACTACTACGCCAAGACCTTTGAGTGCGCCTACATCGCGAGCGACTGCACCCAGGTCGTCGGCGAGGACGAGTACCTCCAGATCTGGTTCGGCCACCGGTACGTCTACGTCCGGGCAGCCGACGTCGAGGTCAAGGACGGGGTCGCCCAGCTCTTGTGACGCGGAGTCGTCGCGCTCGTCGCGAAATGCCGGGGGACCGGTCTAATCAGGTCTCGCGCCGCTCATTCATCCGTCACTCGTCTTCGCCTAACCTGCCGTTGGGGGCAAGGTTCGACTGCGGGGAGAGATCGTGCGGCGCCACCTGAGCATCCTGGTCAGTCTGTCCCTCCTGGTGTCGGTGGCGGTGCTGGTTGCCGTCAGTCGGTCCCCGCAATCAGGGCCGAGGGACCGGGCGGGCTCACCTGGCGCGACGAATGCCGCGGCAGCCGCGAACGGGCCGATCCGGGCGGTGTTCTACTACCCGTGGTTCCCCGAGACCTGGCACTCCAACGACCACTACCGCCCCCGGCTCGGCAGCTACAGCAGCGACGACCGGGTGGTGCTGCGCAAGCACTTCCGCAGCATGCGGTATGCCGGTGTGGACGCCGCGATCTCGTCGTGGTGGGGCCGGGACACTCCCACCGGCAAGCGGCTGCGGCCGATCCTGCGAGTCGCGGCGAAGTATGGGCGCACCGTGGCGCCCTACTACGAGCGCGAGTGTTGCGACTCCGACCCGTCGATGAGCGAGGTCCGGTCCGACCTCGACCACCTCAAGCCGCTGACCTCGCGGCCGGGTT
>JBFIWG010000202.1:0-6531 GCA_041606495.1 Nocardioidaceae bacterium | reverse complement strand
CGGGTTATCAGGCTCCAGTCAGGCATACGCCCCAATTTACGAGGGTGGTTGTCGCTCCCGAACACCGGTCGATGGAGCTGCTGGCGGCGGTGCGGATGGCCTCGCTGACTATGCCGTGCTGAGGCCCGTTTTCGTCCACAGCCGCTGGCATGGGCTGGTGCTCCACAGATCGAACAGATGTTCGAAGCGGCGGGTAGAAGGATCCTAGCCTGGATCCATGAAGACAGACCCGCATCCTCCAAGACCTGCGGTCCTGCGCTTCGCCGACTCCCTGCACGGAGCGCTGGAACGGTTGGCCGAGACGCCCGCCTGGGCGATGAGCCCGGCTGAACAGCGCGAGGCGTTGGTCAGTCTGACGCGCGCGGCGTCACGACTGGCTGAGCTGCGGATGCGGGTGCTGGTCGCAGCAGACGTCAACGAAGTGGGCGCGGACTCCGGTGCAACCTCGACGGCGGCCTGGTTGGCGCACGAGACGAAGACGACGACTCAGCGCTGCTTCGAGGACCTCCACCTCGCCCGCAAGCTCGACGAGCCGTTCGACGCAACTCGTCGCGCTTTGGTTGCCGGGGACATCGACGTGAGGAAGGCCCAGGTCATCACCCGGGCGGTCGAGGCGTTGACCAGTGAGTACGACGAGCTGCCGGCCGGTACGCACGAGCGGGCCGAGGCCCACCTGCTCGACCTGGCGCGAGACTTCGACGCCTCTGCGTTGCAGAAGGCCGGCAAGCGCCTGTTCGAAGTGATCTGCCCCGAGGCGGCCGACGCCGTTGAGGGCAAGAAGCTCGCTGAGGAGGAGGAACGCGCTCGAAGGCTGGCGTACCTGACGATGCGCGACAACGGCGACGGCACGGTCGAGGGCCGGTTCAGGCTGCCCACGCTCCATGCCGCAGTCCTGAAGAAGGCGCTGCAGGCGCTGACGAGTCCTCGTCGGCTGGGGGAGGGGCGCCTCGATCCGCAGACCGGAAAGAAGCTGTCCCAGTCCACCTTGTTCGGTCACGGGTTCATGGACCTGTTGGAGAACCACATCGACCCGAGCGGCCTGCCCAGCGTGAACGGATCGCCGTTCTGCGTGGTTGTCTCGATGAGCCTCGACGCGCTTCTTGACGGTCTCGGTGTCGCAACGCTGGATGGCGGGACTCGGATCTCGGCCGGAGAGGCGAGACGCCTCTGCTGCAAGGCCGGGATCATCCCGATGGTCCTAGACGGCGCCTCGATGCCCCTTGACGTGGGTCGGGAGAAGCGGTTGTTCGACCGGTACCAGAAGATTGCGATGGACCAGCAGCACAAAGGCTGTGCGGCGAGGAACTGCGATCGGCCACCGTCGTTCTGCGAGTACCACCATCTCGACCCCTGGCGACGCGGCGGCAGGACTGACGTGCGGTCAGGTGTTCCGTTGTGCCCGCCGCACCATCACATGGCCGACCATCCCGAGTCCTGGAACATGAAGCGCCACGCCGACGGCTCGGTCCGCTTCAGCCGACGCCAATAGGGGTGCCGGTGTGCGGTCGCCGCGCCGTCAAGAAACGACGCGGCCCGACCGCATCACCTCACATGCCGGGGATCGGCTGTGCCTCGTGGATCTCGATCTCACAGCCACCGGGCATCTTCAGGTGCGGGTGGTCCTTGGCCAGCTGCAGCGCGGCGTCCATGCTGTCCGCCTCGATGATCGTGTAGCCGCTGACCTCACGCTGGCTGGGCTCGGTGGAACCGTCCGAGGTGACCCGGGTGCCGCCGGCCAGCGGCGCACCGAAGTCGACCATGCCCTCGCCGACGCGCTCGCCCCACTTGCCCCACTCGGCCATGACGGCCTGCATCTGCTCCTCGCTCGGCGGAGTCGCGTCCGCCGGGGTCATCGGGGCGTGGTAGATGAATACGTACTTGCCCATGTCGGGCCTCCTTGTGTTTGTTCGGTGCCGTCGGCCGACCCGGCGGCGTTGTGTCGCAGATCAGGCAGCGATCGGCTTCCGGCCGGCGTAGGCCGCGAGACGGTCGATAGGGCTCGCGTCTGCCGCGGGCTCGACCTCGGCCGCGAACGAACCGCCCTCGCGGCCGCCCGGCACGATCACCTCAGCCAGCTCGCGCAGGTAGGCAACCAGCTCTTCCGAGACGTGCATCTGCTGACCGCTGGCCTGAGCCAGGTCCCAGCCGTGCAAGGCGATCTCGAGGGGGAGGACGCTCGCGAGGTACGACGCGGGCATCTCGTTCCCGCCCGGCCCCTGGACCGTCCCGTCGAGGTCGACCTGGCGCCATCCGGTGATCGCCTGGTCCGCCATGACGGAGATGCGGTTCTCCAGCGAGCCCTCCTCGGGGTTCACAACCTTGGCGCCGGCCATGGCACCGAGCTGCTCGAGGGAGGTGAACAGGTGCGCGGCGAGGTCGTGGCAGGTGAAGTCCGCGCACGGGGTCTGCTTCGGCTGGTCCTCACGGGTGAGTCCACGGAGCACCGGCTGAATCGCGGCCAGCGCAGCCTCGGCGGCGACGACCGGGGTCAGGTTCTCGGGCGCCAATGCCCACTCGTCGGGGCCGGCGTCGCCGGTGGCGACCAGCTTCTCGAGCCGCTCGAAGTAGTGGTTCCAGCCCTCGGCGTGCATCGCGGCCTGCTCCTCGCTGAGACCCTCGTGCACGATCGTGACCATCGACCCGCCCTCGGTGGGCTCGACGGTGACGGTGACGGTCGAGGCGTCCGGGCCGAGCTCCGGGCTACCTTCCCAGCCCCAGCCGAACACGACGCGCTTGCCGGGCTCGACCTCGCGGAAGGTCCCGCCCGCGACGTGGCCCGGGGTGACCGTCCAGCGGTACGAGCCGCCGGCGCGAAGGTCCACGACCGCGGAGACGGTCTGCCAGCGACGCAGCCGCTCCGGCTCGGTGATCAGGGCGAAGGCCTCGTCCGGGCTGACCGGCAGTGTGGCCGTCTTGGTGAAGCTCATGTCTCTCTCCTCAGTTTGTGAGCGTCCTCGACGAGCAGGTCCAGCTCGTCGGTCCAGAACCTGTCGATCTCTGCCTGCAGCTTCTGCAGCCCCGACGGCAGAACCCGATAGATGCGTTGGCGGCCGACCTTCTCCGCCTCGACCAGGCCCGCCTGTGCGAGCACCAGCAGGTGCTGCGAGATCGCCGACCGGGTCACCGTGAACTCCGCGGCGATCTCGCTGACCGTCCGCGGTCGCGACGCCAGCAGCTGCAGGATGCGCCGACGATTGGGCTCGGCGGCAGCGGCTAGGGCGTCGGGCATGCGAATACGTTAGTCACGACTAACGCATTCGCGCAAGTCCCAACCGAGTCCTGGGATCGGGGTGGTCTGGTTGCTCAGTCTCGGTAGCGCTCGGCAAAGGCGACCCGAACTCGCTCCCGGTCCGGGTCGGGCACCTCGGAGTCCTCGTTCATCGTCCGGATGAGGTCTGCCTGGCAGCGCAGGGCCCTCACTGCATCGGGCCGGTGCAGGCCGTCGAGCGACTGTGCGACCTGGTCGAGGACGTCAAGCAGGCAGATGAGCACCGTGGGCTGAGTGGCGGAGGCGAGCCGGACCTCGTCGAAGGCGAGCCCGACCAGCTGCTCGTGGGTCGTGGCGTGAGGCACCAGGAGCACCTGGCCGTCCGCGCCTCTGAGCCGTTGCGCCGGTGGGATGCGGCCGAGCAGCTCGGCCAGAACTGTTCCGAGGTGGGAGATCGCGTCGTGCGCGGTCGTGGGGTCGTTGATGCCGGGCGACATGGCCTTCAGTGCCACGTCCGACAGCTGGCGTACGCCGTACGCCACGTCCTGCTGCAAGGTCCGGGTCTCCCCGACGATGATCGCCGCGCGTACGGCGTCACCCACCTCCGGCCCGTCCGCGGGTGGCGGCCAGGCGCGGCAGATGGGGGTGTTCTGGATGGCGTACTGCCCTGCAAAGGTCTCCAACCGGATCTGCGACCCGGCGGGAAACAGAGCCAGCAGTCGCTCGTAGTCCACGTTCTGCACCCAGCCGTGGTCAGAGAAGCGGATCGCGACGGCCCCGTCCGGCAGGTCGAGCGAGCCGGGCGGGTCGACGTCCTGGCTCGACTCAGGTTCCGGCTCCGGCCACGCTGTCCTCGCCTGGTTCAGGGCCTCCTGGGTCACGCGGTGCAGGATCTTCGAGACGTCCATCGAGTGAGCGCCATGGTTGATGAAGGCGACGATCGACAAGATGGATGCGATCCCGAGCACGACGGCGAGCAGGATCGAGATGCTCGGTACGACTGCGCCGCCCGCATCCTCAAGCGAGCTCCGGACCGCCCGCAGCACCACCAGGCAGTAGGTGAAGGTGCCGATCACCATGCCCATCACCCGCTTGTTGAACGGGTCCCGGAACATGCCGTGCACCACACGTGGGGAGTACTGGCTCGACGCGAGCGAGATCAGCAACAGGCTCACCGAGAACGCGATGCCTGCGAAGGTCAGCGTGGCTCCCGCCACCGTGGTGAGGACCGTGCGGGCGCTGTCCACCGTGGCGGTCAGCCGTGGGTTGATGCCGGAGACCAGTGCGTCGACCAGCAGCATCGCCTCCCCGAGCAGGACGCCGCCGATCACGCAGAGCATGGGGACGAAGAACAGGCTGCTGCGCAGCCGTCCGCCGTAGGCCGAGAGTCGAGACAGCATCAGTGCTCGCTTCTGCCCGCTGCCCTGTACCTACCGGCCAGCCGACGAGGTGGGGGTCAGAACTGCGCTGAGCCTAGCCGGTCCAGTCCGGCCGGGGGCGTCGTCAGCAGCGCCGAAGTTTGGGGGCCACGAGGGCGGGAACGGTTTTGACGATGCCTACGAGGGAGTGGCAATGGACAACTCGGTCATCAGCATCATTCCGCCCGTACTCGCGATCGTGCTGGTGATCGCCACCCGCAAGGTGGTCCTCAGCCTTGGCCTCGGTGTCCTGAGCGCGGCGTTCATCGTCACCGACTACGCACCGGTCGCCGCACTCAGTCGGGTGCTCAACTCGTTCACGTCCCTGTTTTGGACCGACGGCGCGGTCAACACCGGCAAGGTCTACATCCTCATCTTCACCCTGGCTCTCGGCGTGATCGCGGCGCTGGTGCTGATGGCGGGCGGCAGTGCGGCCTTCTCGGAATGGGCCGCTAAGCGGATCACCACCCGTCGCGGCGCGCAGGGCATGTCGGCCGGTCTGGGCGTCGCAATCTTCATCGACGACTACTTCAACGCTCTCGCCGTCGGTCAGGTCGCCCGGCCGGTCACCGACAAGCTCAAGGTGGCCCGGGCCAAGCTGGCCTACCTGATCGACTCGACATCCGCCCCGGTCGCCGTGCTCGCGCCGTTCTCGAGCTGGGGCGCCTACATCATCGGGCTGATGGCGCCGATCGTCGGGGCGTCGACGCTGACCGAGAGCAACGTCGAGGTCTTCATCAAGTCCGCCGGGATGAACTACTACGCGATCGCGACCCTGCTCACCGTCGGGCTGGTCGTGCTGTTCCAGCTCGACATCGGCCCGATGCGGCGCGAGGAGCGCCGGGCCATCGAGGACGGCGAGCCCTACGACAGCGACGAAGAGATCCCTGGCGAGCTCGACGAGGACCTGCCCGTGCACCGCCCGGGGGCCAAGCGGGCGCTGGTGCTGCCGTTCGCCGCGCTGGTCGTCGGTGTGGTCGGCGGGATGGTGTGGACCGGGTACCGCGCCGGGGGGAGCTGGGGCGTCCTCGACATCCTCGCGAACGCCGACGTGACCGAGGCGCTGATCTACGGCGCCGTGCTCGGTCTGGTCAGCGCGTTGTACTACTACGTCCGCGACACCACCGAGAACCCGAAGTTCGGTTGGAGCACGTTCGGCAAGGGGACCAGAGGCGGGCTGGCCTCCATGTGGCCCTCGGTGCAGATCCTGATCCTGGCCTGGATGCTCGGGTCCCTGATCGACGCACTCGGCACCGGCGACTACCTCGCCGGGCTGGTGGAGAGCGCGAACCTCGCCCCTGCCTGGCTCGTGCCGATGATCTTCGTGATGGCTGGCGCGATGGCCTTCTCGACCGGTACGTCGTGGGGCTCGTTCGGCATCCTGCTACCGATCGCCGGGACGTTGATGACTTCGGTCGGCGAGCCGGAACTGCTCGTGCCCGCATTCGGAGCGGTGCTGGCCGGCGCGGTCTTCGGCGACCACTGCTCGCCGATCTCCGACACCACGATCCTGTCCTCGACAGGAGCAGGCTGCAACGTGATCACCCACGTGACGACGCAGCTGCCCTACGCGATCTTCGCGGCGGTGGCGGCGCTGACCGGGTACGTCGTCATGGCGCTCACTGGCAGCGGACTCATCGGCTTCGCGGCGGTGCTGGCAAGCCTCGGGGTCGGGGTGCTGATCGCGCGCACCCTCTCCACCCGCCTGGAGAAGGACGCCGAGCGCGAGCCGGCTGAGGCGACTGCCTGACGGCGCGCTGGACGGGCGGCTTTCAGGGGTGGCGGCCCGCAAGCACGCAGAACTCGTTGCCCTCGGGGTCGGCAAGTACCACCCAGCTTCGTCGCCTTGACCGAGGTCGGTGAACCGTCCAACCACCCGGCTCGACCTGAACGTGCCCTTCGGCG
>JBFIWG010000201.1:0-6540 GCA_041606495.1 Nocardioidaceae bacterium | reverse complement strand
TCGCTCGGGTGAAGGCCGGCAAGACGCCGGTCGCCGGGGTCGCCTGGTCCCAGGACCGCGGCATCGACAAGGTCGAGGTGCGCGTGGACAAGGGCTCCTGGAGCGAGGCACGTCTCGCCGAGGAGGACAACGTCAACACCTGGCGGCAGTGGGTCTGGGAGTGGGATGCCGAGCCCGGCAACCACACCATCGAGGTCCGCGCCACCGACAGCACCGGCTACACGCAGACGTCCGAGCGCGCCCCGATCGCGCCGGACGGGTCCACCGGCTGGCACAGCGTCAACGTTTCCGTCGAATAACCGGAATCCGCACCAATCCGGGTCCAGCCCGATGCCGAACACCTCTACGTAACACCCAAAGACCTCGTAGGCAGCAAGAAGCATCCAACCGAAGGGAAACACCGAAATGCGTTCCATCAAGAAGGCCGCGATCGCCGTCGCCGCCGTGTCCGCTCTGATGACGACCGCCGCCTGTGGTGGCACCGACACGACTGAGACCGCGGCTCCCGAGAGCAACAACTCCGCCGCCGAGAGCCCCACCCCGGCAGAGGAGTCGGAGATGATGGACCCGGCCGCGAACCTGGTGGGCTCCGGCTGCGCCGACTACGCCGAGGCTGTCCCGGAGGGCGACGGTTCGGTTGCGGGCATGGCTGAGGACCCGGTCGCCGTTGCCGCGAGCAACAACCCACTGCTGACCACCCTGACCGCAGCGGTGTCCGGCCAGCTCAACCCCGACGTGAACCTGGTCGACACCCTCAACGGTGACGAGTTCACGGTCTTTGCCCCGGTCGACGACGCCTTCGCGCAGCTGCCCGAGGAGACCGTGCAGTCGCTGGCCAAGCCCAAGAACGCCGAGACCCTGAGCACTGTGCTGACCTACCACGTGGTGCCCGGCCAGATCGCTCCCTCCGACATCGCCGGCGAGCAGACCACCGTCCAGGGTGGCACCGTCGAGGTGACCGGTGAGGGCGACAACCTGCAGGTGAACGGCGCCAACGTGATCTGCGGTGGCGTGCAGACCGCCAACGCGACGGTCTACCTCATCGACTCGGTGCTCATGCCTGCCAGCTGAGGCTCGAGCTCGATCCCGCTTGACCAGCAGTGGCCCCGACCTCCCTCGGGGCCACTGCTGCGTTCCCAGCCCGATCCGCCCTCGGCCTGGACGCGCGGTCCTCCGCTTGTAACGCGGGGTTATGGACGCTCCACAAGTGTTGTGCCGCCGGCAAAGCGTCAACGGTCCTCGCAAAGAGGGTTCGGTCTCGCCGCACAAGACCACCTCAGGTGGCCCGAGGCAGAATGGCCAGCGTGATCACCGTTCAGCTCGCGAGCAGCCTTCGCGCCGCCGGTCTGGAGTGGACCCCGGCCTCAGGGGACAGGTTCGCGATTCCGGACCGCGACCTGGACGGGCAGGTCTTCGTGGTCAGCGAGATGACCATTGAGCACCAGCGACTCGAGCACGGCGGCATCGTCCGCTTCAACGGCACCACCGAGTGGGCCCTCGACAGCATCGACCAGGGCGAGGTGATCTGGCTGCCGCACGAGGCACAGCTCCGAAGCTTGCTCGGAGACCACTTCGTCCGCCTCGAGGCGGTGCCGGACGGCTTCGTGGTGGTCACCGGGTACGACGGTGCGCAGATCCGCCACGTGGACATCGACGCGGAGCGTGCCTACGCCAGAGCCCTGCTCGCGAAGCTGCTCGACACGGACCGGCGCTGATCCCGGCGGGCCAGAAGACCTGGCTCAGCCGGCCTCGGCCTCGGCGATCGTCTTGAGCTGCTCCATCGCCTGCTTGGTCTGCTTGGGCAGGCCCATCTTGATGAATGGCGTGAACAGCCGGCCCAGACCGTGCGGCCGGATGTCGATGGAGTGCGTCAGCCGTGTCGTCCCCGGAGCCGGGCCGTCGGCGGGGACGAAGACGACCGCGACGTCCATCATCCGGTCGGTGTAGAGCATTGCCAGCTGCTCCTCGGGGCGACGGACGGTGATCGTGCCCTCCATCTGCCCGGTGCCCTTGCCCTGCTTGAAGTGGTAGCGCAACCGGGTGCCGACCTCGTTCGGACCGTCCGAGAGCTTCTCGAGCTTCGTGGCCGGCGGCAGCCACTCCGGTGTGCGACCGACGTCGTCGAGGATCGCGAACACCTGTGAGCGGGGAGCATTGACCTCGACGCTGTGCGTGTAGGTAGGCATGGCCGTCAGTATGCCGAAGGACACCGACGGTGGGGCCCGGTGCGCGTTCCGGTCAGAGCCGGGCGACCAGTGAGTCGTCGAGCCGTTCGAGCAGGTCGGCCGCGTCGTCGTACACCTCGGCGGCACCGGCCTCGATGAGCTCCCCGCGCGAGAACCCGCCCGAGGTCACGGCGATGCAGCGAATGCCTGCCCGCCGAGCCGCCTCCACGTCCCAGACCGTGTCACCGATGATGACCGTGCGCTCGGGGTCGAGGCGATGCTGCTCCATCGCCGCTGAGAGAAGGTCGGGGGCCGGCTTGCCGTCCTCGACGTCGGAGGAGGTGGTGACGCCCGCGAGATGGTCGTCTGCACCGATGGCGGGCAGCATCCAGTCCAGGTCCTTCTCCTTGCCGCTGGTCGCCAGGACCGCCACGAAGCCCCTCTCCGAGCATGCCTTCACCAGAGCGGCCGCGTCCGGCAATGCGACGACGTGGTCGCGCAGCTCCTCGTACCGCTTGGAGTGTGCCTCGACGACGTTCTCGTCCTCCTCGCCAAGGATCCGCTGCACCAGGCCCTCACTCGCGATCCCCACCGACCGGTGGATCAGCGTCATGGACACCGGGTCGTGGCCGGCGTCGCGAACCGCACGCCACCACGCGATGGTGTGCAGGTAGTTGGTGTCGAGCAGCGTGCCGTCGACGTCGAACAGGATTCCGGGGCGCAGAGAGTCAGTCACTCTTCAACGGTGCCCACTTGGGCCCGACCCATCCGGGTGAACCTCAGGGGTTCTTCGGCGGGAGCGTGCGGACGTGTTGCAGACCACGGTCCACCCACGCCTCGAGGGCGGCGTCGTCGGCGTAGCCAGCGCGGTCGACGATGATCCAGCCCTTCATCGGCCGCCCGGTGAAGTCCATCACGCGGGTGTGCGGCTCCTCGAGCGCCGCCGCTCCCTCCTCGGCGGCGAGCCTGACCATGAGGCCGCCGCCCTTCATCACGCCCACGCACATGTGCCCGTTGACCATCATCGCGACCCCACCGAACATGGCGCGCTCGGTCACCCCGGGTTCACCACCGAGCTGGTCACGCAGCCGGTCGAGCAGCTCCACGTCGTAGGAGACCATGCCTCGACGATCCCACAGGCGGCCGTTCGGCGGCACCGCCTCGTGCCGACCCGTCGCTCGAGCCGGTCAAGGATGACCATGGAACCGAGCGCGGCCACGGCCTAGGCTGCCGAACATGGCCGGCTGCTGCGACCCGCGAGGGTGCAACGACATGTTCGGGCCGCGCTTCGCCAGGCATCAGGCGCGGCGGTACCGCAAACGCGGTCTCGACGCCGTGGCCAGGCGGATGGTCGACTTCCTCGCCGAGCGCGGGATCGAGAACGCCTCGGTGCTGGAGATCGGCGGCGGAGTCGGCGAGATCCAGCTCGAGCTGCTCCAGCGCGGGGCCGCGCACACCACCAACCTCGAGCTCGTGAACGCGTACGACGGCCAGGCGCACCGGCTCGCGGCGGAGGCCGGGATGACCGACCGGATCGACCGCCGCGTCGTGGACATCGCCGCGACGCCTGAGGACGTACCAGCCGCGGACGTGGTGGTGCTGCACCGCGTGGTGTGCTGCTACCCCGACTATGAGCGCCTGCTTGGTGCCGCCGCCGACCATGCTCGTCGCCTGGTCGTCTTCAGTCACCCGCCGCGCAACAGGGTCAGCCGGGCATTCGTCGCCATCCAGGCCGCCTTCTTCCGGCTCAGGCACAAGCAGTTCCGCGCGTTCGCCCACCCGCCCGAGGCGATGCTCGACGTGCTGCGTCGGCGAGGCTTCCGGGTCAGCTACCGCCACGAGGGACTGGCCTGGCACGTCGCCGGCCTCGAGCGCGGCTAGAGCCAGGGCATCCGGCGGTCGCCGCGAGTTTCTTGGCCACGTCGCGCCTTCCGGGACGGCCTTGCGTAGGTCACACTCAGAGCACGAGACCGGCGCGAGTCTCCTCAGGGGGTTGTCATGGTCATTGCGGTCGTGGTCGTGGTGCTCGTCCTCGGGATTGGCTGGGTGATGGACCGCGCAGGCGTTTCGCCACGGGTCGGCCCGGAAAGGCGATGGCGGCGGGGAAACATGAGTCGTCGCACAGCCCTGGTGCCTCACACTCGCTGAGGCGGGCATGAGCGGGAACTCGAGAAGGCGGCCACGGCGTCGCCTG
Source organism: Nocardioidaceae bacterium (assembly GCA_041606495.1). GTDB lineage: Bacteria > Actinomycetota > Actinomycetes > Propionibacteriales > Nocardioidaceae > Nocardioides_C. The sequence continues at coordinate 2,181 of JBFIWG010000201.1, read as the reverse complement.
CGCCTTCTCCTCGTCGGCACACTTCTGGTCCTGCTGCTGGGCAGCGGGCTGTTCTTCCAGCACTACGGTGGTGCACCGGCTACAGCCAAGGACTGCGTCGTGCAGGTGGCTCCGGCACCCTCGCCTTCTGGCCCCGCCGAGGTGCTCTCGGGCTACCCGCGGTGGCTGGACCAGGAGCGTGGGACCGTCAACGACGCCAGCTGCCTCAACCGCACCCCGGTGTACGGCGTCACGCGGCCCGGCTCGGAGGAGGAGGTTCGTCGGGCCCTGCACTTCGCCCGGTCCCAGGGGCTCGCGGTCTCGGTGTCGGGCACGCGACACAGCATGGGCGGGCAGGCGGCCTTCCCGAACGGCCTGGTCCTCGACATGCGGGCCATGGACCGCGTCGTCGTCGACCAGAACTCGCGTACCGCGCGAGTCGGTGCCGGCGCCACCTGGCGGGACGTGCTCGAGACCAGTCACAAGCACGGCCTGTCCGTGGCCGCGATGCCCAGCATCGACGTACTCAGCGTCGGCGGCACCCTGTCAGCGAACGCCCACGGCGCCGACTTCCGCACCGGCAGCCTCGCCTCCACGGTCCGCAGCCTGACCCTGATGACGGCCGACGGCGCGACCCGGGTCGTCGACCGTGCCGCCGATCCCGAGCTGTTCGGTGCGGTGATCGGTGGATACGGGCTGTTCGGCGTGATCCTCGAGGCCGAGCTCGAGCTCGACCCTGCCGTGGAGGGAGAGGTCACGATCGAGCTCCGGGACGTGTCGCTAGCCACTTCCCTCGAAGCGGTGTGCGAGATGCTCGAGTGCTCGTACGCCTACGATCAGGGCCCGCCTCGGCGGCTGATCGTGGGCAAGGGCTGGGTCACGACCGCGACGAAAAAGAAGCCGAGCTTCGGCGATCTGGACACCGGCCGCGGCGCCCGCTGCGCAGGCGAAGCGCAGCGCTGCCTCCGGCGGCCGGCCCTCGACCAGGGCCACGGTGAGCGCGGCGGTAAACGAATCGCCGGCGCCCGTCGTGTCGACCGCCCTGACGCGCGGCGCCGGCACCCGCGCGATGTCTTCGCCCCGGCGGGTGAGTACGGCTCCCGCTGCGCCGAATGTCGTCGCGACGAGGCCCTCGCAGGCATCGAGCGTCGCACCGTACCAGGCCGCCTCGGTTTCGTTGACGACTACGAGGTCGGCGCGCTGCAGCACGCGGACATCGACCTGTTTGGCGGGCGCGAGATTGACGCAGAAGAAGCCTTCGAATGTCGCCGCGGCCCGGGTGACGGCGTCCGTCGGAACCTCGAGCTGGCAGATCAGCGCATCCGCGGCCGGCAGGGCCAGTTTCTCGGCGTCGAGACGCCGGTTCGCACCGGGTGCGACGACGATCTGGTTCTCGCCGGAGCGGGCGACGTTGATCAGCGCGACGCCCGTGGCTGCGTCGTCGACCGCCACGACGCCGCCGAGATCGACGCCGGCTTCCCGCAGCAGGGCGAGCGCCGCTTCCGCTTCGGCGTCCCGGCCGACGCAGCCGACCATCTGCACCTCTGCGCCGAGGCGGCGCGCCGCGAGTGCCTGGTTCGCGCCCTTGCCGCCGGGGAAACGCCTCAGTTCGGCGTCCGTGATCGTCTCCCCCGCGACCGGGAGGCGCTCCGCAGTGGCGACGATATCGAGGTTGATCGAGCCGACGACGACGATAGATGGCATGGCATTCAGTCCCCGAAGCGGGCGAGTCGCTCGACCAGCAGGTCGTAGAACCCGTCCGCATCGACGCCGTAGACCCAGTGCACGTTGACCGGCCGCTCCGTCACGCGCCAGAAGTCGACGGCCGTGTGGCCGAGCGTCAGCTCGGACTTCGTCTCCACCGAGACGTTGCAATCCTTGCCCTCGAAGAGCCCGGGGCGGACGAGCCAGGCGATCGTGCAAGGGTCGTGTAACGGCGCGCCTGGAGCACTGTATTTTTTCATGTCGAAGCGCTCGAAGAAGCCGATCATGTCCGCGGTCGCGCGCGCGACCCGGTTGTCCAGCCCCCGGATGCGCTCGACGCGTTCGCGCGTCGAGAGGACCTGGTGCGTCACGTCGAGGCCCATCTGCGTGATCGGCCGGCCGCAGCCGAGCACGATCTCCGCCGCCTCGGGATCGACCAGGATGTTGAATTCGGCCGACGGCGTGCGGTTGCCGCCCTCACGCATCGCCCCGCCCATC
>JBFIWG010000200.1:0-6574 GCA_041606495.1 Nocardioidaceae bacterium | reverse complement strand
GCCGCCGTCGGTTCGGTCGTCGGCTGGGTCGTCGGCTCGCCCGTCGGCGCCGGTGTGTCCTCGGTGACCCCGTCGGTGGGGCCGTCCTCGGGCGTCGGCGGCACGCTGTCCGCGGGAGCCGGGGTCTCCGCGGTGCTTGTCGGTGTGGGGGTGGACTCACCGTCGGGGCTGCGCGGCTGCTTCGCGGGGTCCCCTTCCTCCCCTCCTCGCACGAGTCCGGTGATCGAGGTGCGGGTGCCTTCCTCGCTACCACCTGTGTACGTCGACACCGCCCGCCCGGTCACCAGCTCGAACACGGTGATCACCGTCATCACCAGCAGGAACACCCCCGCCGCGGCCAGCGCGATCCTCTTCCAGGGCAGGCCTTTCAGCGTCTCTCGGTACGACGCCCGGGGCGGCTGCTCGGCCTCGCGGAGACCACTCGCGGCCCGGTGGAGCTGTCGCTCGGCCATCCCGAGACTGCCTACGGCGGAGGCTGCGGGCTCGCCTGGCTCGTCGAGCTCGGTGGCTGCCCGTCGTACGTTCGTCCTCGCGTCGCCGACCTTGCGCAGCGCCGCCGCCTGCGCTGCGGCCACTCGCTGCCGGCTGAGGTCGAGGTAGTGCGAGTAGACGGACCCGCCCACCGTGATCACCACGCTGCCGAGAGCGGCTCCGATGATCGTCCCGGCAGCGCCCAGGGTCGACAGGACCAGCGCCGATGACATCGTCGCCAGCGCAGCCCCGACGACCTTGACCCAGTCCAGCTGGAGCTTCTCGCGCTCGTCCTCCACGTACCGAGTGTCCCAGGCCCGGGAAGGGCGCCGACGCCGCATGTCCAGCCTTGACCGGCCGACGGTCAAGGAACCAGGACGATCTTCCCGACGTGACGCGAGGTCGCGAACTCCTCCTGCGCCGCGTGGATCTCGCGGAGGGGGTAGCGCGCGGCAATCGGTGGCCGCAGAGTGCCGGTCCGGGCGATCCCGACCAAGGCTGCGAAGTCCTCGCGGGTGTGCATCGACGACCCGATCATCCGCAGGCTGTGCAGGTAGAGCCGTCGGAGGTCGAAGGAGACGACCGGACCGGCGATCGCTCCCGCGATCACCCAGCGTCCGTCGTCGCTGAGCAGAGGCAGGAGCTCAGCCATTCCGGGACCGCCGACCACGTCGGCCACGACCTGCACACCCTCCGGTGCGGCGTCTCGCACCTGCGTGGCGAGGTCGCCGCCGTCGCGGGTCACGACGTGGTGGGCGCCCGCGGCGGCCACGGCCTCGGCCTTTGCGCTGGTGGTCACGGCGACCACCGTGGCTCCGCGTGCCACCGCGAGCTGGACCAGGGCGATGCCAACGCCGCCGGACGCGCCGGTGACCAGGACGGTGTCGTCGGCGCCGACCTCGGCACGCCGCAGCATCCGCATGGCCGTGCCGTAGGCGACCGGCAGGCAGGCCAGCTCCTCGAGGCTGAGCGGTGAGTCGGTCACGTCATGCGCGTGGTCGGCCGCAACCACGACGTACCCGGCGAAGCCCCCGTCCATCTCGCTGCCGAGGTAGCCGATGGGCGGCGACTGCGGGCCGTCGTCCCGGTACAGCGCGGGGTCCACGACCACCTGGCGTCCAACCAGATCCGACGCCGACTCGTCCCCGACCATCGTCACGACGCCGGCGACGTCGCCGCCCTGGACCCGCGGGAAGCTCAGCGGCCCCATTCCCCCGGCCTTGGCGTCGGGGTCACCGGGTAGCCCGTAGGCGCCTTCTCGGGTCCACAGGTCCGTGTTGTTCACGCCGGCGGCCGCCACCTTGACCAGGACTTGTCCGGGCCCGGGATCGGGCACCGCCCAGTCGGAGCGCACCTCCAGCACCTCTGGTCCGCCGTGTCTGAGGAGTACCGCCGCTGTCGTCTGCGTGGTCATCGCAGCATCATCGGCCATGACGGACACCCGACAGCCGCTGGGGCTGAGTCCAGACCTCTCCGATCCGGTCCAACGGGAGCAGAATGGGAGCCGGGGCGGAAACGCTACGAGGGAGGCAGCGATGCCCGCTATCTACACAACGGCGGTTTGGATCCCCAAGCCGGGCGAGGACGAGGCGTTCACAAAGGCCTGGGACGAGTTCGCGACCTGGGCACACACCATGCGGGGCGCCGGGACGCTGAGGTTGACCCGCGGCCTGGATGACCCGAACAGGTACGTCAGCTTCGGCCGCTGGGACGACGCCGAGTCAGCCCACGACTGGAAGGCGAATCCCGAGTTCCGTGAGCGGATGGCCAAGGTCCAGGCCCACGTCAGGCAGTTCAACCCGGACGAGCTCGAGCTCATCCGGACCATCGGCGACGAGGGCGCGACCTGATCAGCGCGCCGGTTCCCAACCCGTCACGTGGGTCAGCGCTGATCCGTCGCCGCGCCGGCCGGCATCGATCACGCTGAACGAACCGTCTGTCTCGAGGACGACGGCAGCGACCGATGACAGATCGCCGCTGCCGTTGGCTCGCACGGCCTGACACACCTCTTCGTGGGACACCCGCTGTGAGCGCATCGCGCCCTCGAGAAGCGTGCCGTCGCGCAGAAGCAGCGTCGGGCGCGAGGTGACCACCGAGCGCGCGCCCGGCACGTGGGAGGTGGCCGAGGCGATCAGGAACTGCAGTGCCGTAAGGGCGCCCAGGGCTGCGACACCCTCGGCCCAGGAGACGTCCGAGCTCAGCAGGATCGTCGCCAGCGTCGAGCCGAACGCCACCGTGACCACGAGGTCGAAGGCGTTGAGCTTGGCCAGCGTGCGTTTCCCGGAGATCCTCAAGATCAGGACCAAGGTGAGGTACGCCGCGGCCCCCACCGCGAGCACACGGAAGATGTCGGACCAGGAGTCGAACCACATAAGGTCTCCTTACCTTGAGCGGCGGGTCGTCATCACCCCAGCGAGCGCAGCGACACCAGTCGGTGCACAAGTGCCCGTCCCAGCCGCTCCGCTCCGCAGGTGAGCTGTCGCGAGGCGCCTCGGGTAGTGTCCACACGCACCTCCCAGCGCTCGCCGAGGACCTCGAACACGACGACGCTCTCCGTGCCGGCGCGACCAGACGACAGCCGCGGGAACGCTGTCGCTGAGTCGACCCCGAGATGCCTCCGCAGGTAGATCTCGGCTGCCTGGACGGGAAACGAGTACGCACATCGACCCCGAAGGTGCTCCACATCCAGGCGGCCCTCGCGATGGGCTGTCACGAAGCCGCTGGCGTCCGCCGGGGTCAGTCGCCCGTAGTAGAGCCCCTCCGGCAGCACCAGCAGGTTCGCCGCGAACCGGTCACCGCCGATGTGCGAGACCTCCCAGGCGCTGTCGGGCGCGATCGCGCTCAATGCCTTGCACAGCGGCCGACCCTGCTCCGCGCAGCAGGCGTCGTGCTTGCCGTGCGTGCACACGAGGAACAGCGGCTCGTCGTACGGCGTCAGGCCCGGCGACTGACCCCGCGCTAGAGCGGTGACGTCGAGGTCGAGAACCTCGCGTACGTCGGACAGCTCGGTCGTCTCGACCCAGGGCCGGTCCGTCCGCACGAAGGCGGCGAACACCCGCGTCGTCGTGCTTTCGGAACGTCCGTGCCCACGGATCAGCAGCGGCCTCACCTTGTGCTCGGGTTCCAGGCGAGAGAGCCACCGCTTCACCTCGTCGGGCAGCCGACTGTCACGGACGGCGTCGACGCCCCACGGCCCCGGCGCCTCGACGAGGAGGAACGCGGGGACGGTCGAAGCAGTGCCCAGCTGCGGCTCGGCCTGCTCCTGGCTGGCGGTCGAGCACCTGAACGCCGTTGTCACGAGTCGATCCGGAGCAGACCCTCACGCACCAGCCGACGGCAGAGGACCAGCCGGCTCTCCTGGTCCAGCCAGGGTGCGAGGTCGCCCACCCGGAAGGACGTCTGGTCCCGCACGAAGGACATCGCGTCAACCAGTGACAGGGGCATCCGCAGCTCGCGGTCGCCGAGCAGGACGCGCAACCGCTCCGGGCCGGGCCGCAGCACGCACGTCCCGGTCGGCCGCCGCGAGACCGACGTCTCGTCGCTCAGGCCGTCCAGTCGGACCAGGTCGACGAGCCCGCCACGCAGAGCCGGCGTCCGTTGCCGCAAAAAGGCGGTCGTCCGCTCGTCCACGACGGTCGGCACATCGAGCCCGGCGACGCGAGACGAGAGCTCGTCCAGCTCGTTGCGAAGCCGGTCGGCGAGACGTGCCGGGTCGTCGAGGTAGCCGGCGGGCAGCGGCTCGTCGTACCTCTCCTCGGCGAGGATCTTGTCGGTGGTCTGCCGCAGGATCTCGCGCCAGGTGAGCCGGTTGATGCCGACCGTGACGTGAAGGGAGGTCTGTTCCTGGCTGCGGGCGGAGTGCGGCGTGCCCGTGGGGAGGTACATGCTCAGCCCGGGCTCGAGCAGCACCTCCTGCTCCGCTCCGCCGTCGACGACCTGCCACTCCTTGTGGCCGTGGGTCTGGAAGACGAACACGTCGTGGGTGTCGCTGTGCCGCGCGAAACCCTGGTTCCCGGGCGGGGTGAGGTAGGCGTTGGCCTGGCACGGATGCCCCAGCGCCAGCTCGAGCTCGCGGACCAGCTGGGTCAGTGGTGGCCAGTACCGGTGCAGCCCCTGGAGTACGACGGTCGAGCCCGCGTCGAAGTGCGCCAGCACCTTGCGCCCGTCCACCAGGCCGGTCAGCGGCGATCCGGCCATGGTCGCGGAGCGGGTGAACTGCGCGCTCGGCAGGACCGAACCGTCCTTGACGACCCGCAGCGCCGGCGTGCGCAGCGCGACGCTGGTCAGCAAGTGGTCGACGTCGTCGAGGGAGAGCAGGCCGGTCAGGTCGGCGGGGTCGGTGTGGTGGACGTGGACGTGGGACGCCCAGACCTTGTCGAGAAAGGTCTGGGCGTCACCACTGAGCAGGTCGAGAGCACTCACGGCTCAGGCGTCGGTCCCGTCGGCGTCTCCGCCGTCGCTGCTGTCGGTGCTGTCACCGTCCGCGACGTCCTTGCTGTCTCCGTCGCCGGCGTCCGTGCCGTCGGCGTCGCCGCCGTCGCTGCTGTCACCGTCGCTGGCGTCGGTGCTGTCACCGTCGGTGCTGTCTGCGTCGCCTCCGAGGCGCGGGCTCGTCGTACCGACCGTCTCGATTTCCTCGTCGGTCAACGGGTTCCTGGGGGTGGTCGTCATGTCACTCCTCATCGGGTTCGCGGCGCCCCGTCCGGCGCCTCTGTGTGGCCGTTACCCATGACCCTGTCAGTCACACGCCTCCCGGCCAAGACGTCCTGGTGGTCAGAAGTGCAGCCCGTGCTTGTCCAGGACTTCCATGGTCGCGTCCATGTCGGCGGAGGTGCCGTACCGCGCTGCCAGCTCGTCAAGGTGCTCCGGGGTCAGCTCCCCGGTGAGCTGGTCCATCTCCCGGAAGAGCTCCTCGAGCCCGCCCGGGGTAATGATCTCCAGGACTCGGGCCGGGACCTCGCCGGCGTTCCAGAACGTGTGCCACTCCCCCCGCGGCTTGAACACGAAGTCGCCCGCGGTCGCCACGACCTCGACGTCACCGAACCGAGCACCGACCGTGCCCTCGAGGACGAAGCTGAACTCGTCCTCCTTGGTGTGCAGGTGCATTGGCGCAGCGAGCACCTTGGGCGGAAGCCGGTGTTCGACCACCGCCACATGGCCACCCCAGTCCCGGCTGTTCACCAGGAAGCGGTCTCCACACGAGTTCTCCGGCGCGTAGAGCTCGCCGTCCTCCGGTCCGAGGATCCGTGGGTCCATGGTGCTTTCCCTTCGACGTCACGGCCGCGAGCTCCGCGATTGGCTGCCTGCCGCCGATTGTCTGCCCGCCCGCAGCCGGCGGCAATGGGCCGAACTGGTCATTCGCCGCGATTCCAGATCCGGGCGGTCTAGATACTTGACCCTTCGATCTGCCGGACCGCCGGACACGGGGCAAAGCCCGTGAAAACGTCTTTGCAGGAACCGTCTCTGGCCCCCGCCGGAGCGGTTCCTCCTGTTTCTCGCCCACATCCCTCTCGGAGGATTCCCGTGCGCACCCAGATCACCCGAACAATGCCGAGAAGCGCGTGACCGTCGAGATCAAGGTCAAGAACCTGCGCAAGGCTCCCGGCACCTTTGGCTTCTACATGGCACCCGCCGGCACCCACGACTTCGTCTACGCCGCCCAGGCCAAGCGCAAGCGCGACGGCAGTGTCGTGACCCGGCTTGAGCAGAGCGCCGGCCACGTCGCGATGGAGCGGATGAAGTGCAACGTCAACGCACGATGGGCCGCGGCCAGGGACTTCGTCCGGATCTCGTTCCCGCAGGCATGCCTCGACCACGTCGGAAAGGCGGAGCTCTACGCCTTTGCCGAGCGCCCCGGTTGGGACCTGCCGATGGACGACACCGACTGGTTCACCGTCCGCATCAACTGAACCACCATGGCGGGCGCACATCGGAAGACCGGTGTGCGCTCGTTGCTTCGTGCCGACACCGAGGCACGGCGACGTTGGCGACGTTGCGCGGTCGTCGTGTGAGCACGTGCCAGCCGGTCGGTTCGCCGGCGCGTGTCCTTCCGAAGCGAGAACCTCGACACTCGTAACTCCCCTGAGGTCCTATTGGCGTCGGG
>JBFIWG010000199.1:0-6615 GCA_041606495.1 Nocardioidaceae bacterium | reverse complement strand
GTCGTGGTCGCCACGCTCGGCGGCCACGAGCCCCAGGCCGCGGCAGGCCAGGCTCTCCCAGCAGGGGTCCTCAACCTCGACGGCCAGAGCGTGCGCATGGCTGAACAGCTCCGCCGCCTCGTCCACCCGCCCTTCCGCCAGGTCGACCTCGGCGAGCCACGAGAGCGGGTACGACGCGAAGGTGAGCCAGCCCACGTCGTCGGCGTACCTCCGCGCGCGAGTGAGGCGCCGGGCTGCCTCTTCCACCTCATGACGCAGCAGGTGCAACCGGCCGAGGTGGGTCAGGGCCATGGCGGCAGCACGAAGGTCACCCGCCTGCTCGGCATGCCGGATGGCATCCGCGAGCAAGGGGACGGCCTCGTCGTAGTGTCCGGCGTCGCTGCGCAACGACCCGCGCGTGAGCAGGATCCAGGCGCGTTCGGAGTCGTCGGCGCCCACGGTGGACATAGCGCGGTCCAGCCATCGTTCCGACGGCTCGAAGCGGCAGCGGAGGAACTCGACCCACGCGAGCTCTCGGCACGCGGCGGTCGCGAGGCCGGGCCGTCCGATGCGTTCGGAGATGGCCACGGCCTCCCTCAGCGCGGCGACGCCCGCCTCGTCTGCGCCTCGGACGGCGTGCACCTGTGCGCTGCCGAGCTGGATCAGCGCGTTGACCAGCAGCTCGGGGTCGGCCACGGCCCGTGCTCCGGCCACAGCGCGGCCGAGTGAGCTGATTCCGGCTTCGGCGGCGCCGGCTGCCATTGCAGTCTCGCCAGCTCGAAGCTGTGCGAGGGTCCGGGTCCGGCTCGCCTGCGCAGGTCGCTCCAGCCGCGGCTCGGCCGCAGCAGCCAGTGATCGGGACGGGCCGACACCGAGCTCGTCGAGAAAGGACTCCGTGACCAGCGCGACGTGGGCGCGGGCGCCGGCGACATCACCTGACTGTGCGAGCGCGCGCACGAGGAGCTCGTGGCAGTTCTCGTCCCACGGTTGCAGGGTGACCAGGCGACGTGCGTGCTCGACAGCCTCGTCGGCGCGGCCGGACGCTGTTTCGTCACGCGCGGCCTCGCGAAGCGCCCCTGCAGCGAGACCGACGACCCGCTGGCGTTCGCCCTCCAGCCACAGCTCGAAGCCGGCGCAGCCAGGGAAGGTCATCCCCTCGAGCAGGGGCTCGCCCAGGTCGATCTGGTCGACGACCTCGTACCACGGCGAGCCCGCGAGGAGCTGGACGTCGATCCGGACCTCGCGGCCCAGCGCCAGGACCACCGGGTCACCGGTGAAAGCCTGCGGCTGGCCCACGATCCGGCGCAGCTCGGCCAGGTTCCAGCGCAGGGTCCCCAGCGGATCGGACGCGTCGGGGAAGAGCAGCCTGGCCAGCCGCTCACGAGGTACGGCGGCCGCGCTCCCGGCCAGGTAGGCAAGGACACCCCAGCCCTTCCGGCCGCGAGGACCGTCGACCTCCACCCCGTCGGCGCAGATCCTCGGGGGTCCCAGCAGCTTGATCATCAACATGGGCGCTCTCCCGGTTGATCTCAAGGTACGCCGTGTCAGGGGAGCGACGACACGGCTGCGCGAAACGCACGGTTCGCCGACTCCATGGATGCGACGAGCTCGACAATCCGACTCGGGTCATCGTCATCGTCGCCGCGTGGGCCGGACGCGGCAGACTCGAGCAGCGTGGCCGCCCTCACCAGGTCGCGGACCACGACGACGCCAGGTCCGTCGCGGAGGACCGGTCCGGGGCAGGCACCCAGGGCGGCTGCGGCCGATCGGGCGAGTGACGCCAAGCAGACGACGGCGCGCCCGGCGACGGTGGTCGAGTGGAGCAGGTCCGGATCCAGTTCGGCACACGTGGTGGCGGCGTCGCCGAGCAGGGCCAGCGCTCGTGCGGTCGCGACTTGTGTGGTGCCGGCTTCGGCGATCTCGATGCTGGTCAACGTGGTGGTCATGGCTGCCTCCTCGTGGCTTGACCCTCACGCTCCTCGGGAGCCGTGTGAGACCGCGTGTGACCGACCGAGATGACGTCTACCTGATCTTTACTGGTTCCAGAGAGTCGTCGATACTTCAATGCGTGCCAACCACGTCCGACCTGGAGCGCAGGCTGCGAGATGCGGGTCTTCGGGTGACCCGTCCTCGTGTGGCGGTGCTGGCTGCGGCGTACGACCACCCTCACGCCGACACCGAGACGCTCCTGCGTCTGGTGCGGGAGAACCTCGGCGAGGTGTCCCACCAGGCCGTCTACGACGTGCTTCGAGCGCTGACCTCGGCGGGTCTGCTACGGCGTATCCAGCCGTCGGGCTCGGTGGCGCGCTACGAGTCCAGGGTGGGAGACAACCACCACCACGTCGTGTGCCGGTCGTGCGGTGCGATCGCCGACGTGGACTGCGCCGTCGGGCACGCGCCGTGCCTGACGGCCTCCGACGACCACGGCTTCGCCATCGACGAGGCCGAAGTGACCTACTGGGCGCGGTGTCCGGAGTGTCAGGCAACGATCGACGCCGCGACGAGCGGTTCGTCAACTGCAACCGACCAGCACGATACGAGCAGCGCGATAGGAGATTGAGCGACGTGTCCGAGCACGGCAGCGAGAGCGAGAACCCAGTACTTCCCGCACCAACCGCCACGACGGGTGGTCGACCCAGGTCGAACCGGGACTGGTGGCCCAACCAGCTGAACCTGCAGGTCCTGCATCAGAACTCGCCCCGGGTCAGTCCCATGGGCGAGACCTTCGACTACTCCGACGAGTTCAAGAAGCTCGACGTCGAGGAGCTGAAGCAGGACATCTTCGAGGTGATGACGACGTCACAGGACTGGTGGCCCGCCGACTACGGTCACTACGGGCCGCTGTTCATCCGGATGAGCTGGCACGCGGCCGGGACCTACCGGATCGAGGACGGCCGAGGCGGCGGAGGCGACGGCTCTCAGCGGTTCGCCCCGCTCAACAGCTGGCCCGACAACGCGAACCTCGACAAGGCGCGTCGGCTGCTCTGGCCGGTCAAGAAGAAGCACGGCCGCAAGATCTCCTGGGCCGATCTCCTGGTCTTCGCCGGGAACTGTGCCCTGGAGTCGATGGGCTTCAAGACGTTCGGTTTCGGCTTCGGCCGCGAGGACATCTGGGAGCCGGAGGAGATCTTCTGGGGGCCTGAGGACACCTGGCTCGGAGATGAGCGGTACAGCGGCGACCGAGAGCTGTCCGGGCCCCTCGGCGCCGTACAGATGGGGCTGATCTACGTGAACCCGGAAGGGCCCAACGGCAACCCTGATCCGGTGGCATCCGCCCGCGACATCCGAGAGACCTTCCGGCGGATGGCGATGAACGACGAGGAGACGGTCGCGCTCATCGCCGGCGGGCACACCTTCGGCAAGTGCCACGGTGCCGGCGACCCGAACCTGGTCGGTCCCGAGCCGGAGGGATGCCCCGTCGAGCACATGGGCATCGGCTGGAAGAACTCGTCGGGCAGCGGCAAGGGCAAGGACGCGATCACGAGTGGGCTGGAGGGTGCGTGGACGCCCACCCCGATCACCTGGGACAACAGCTACTTCGAGACCCTGTTCGGCTACGAGTGGGAGCTGACCGAGAGCCCGGCCGGTGCGAAGCAGTGGAAGCCCAAGGACGGGGCCGGAGCTGACGCCGTACCCGACGCTCACGACCCGTCTGTCAGGCACGCGCCGATGATGGCCACGACTGACCTCGCGCTGCGCGTGGATCCCGTCTACGAGCCGATCTGCCGACGCTTCATGGAGAACCCGGACGAGCTCGCGGACGCCTTCGCCAAGGCCTGGTACAAGCTGTTGCACCGCGACATGGGTCCCGTATCGCGCTACCTCGGCCCCTGGGTTCCGGAGCCGCAGCTGTGGCAGGACCCCGTCCCGCCCGTCGATCACGACCTGATCGGCGACGAGGACATCGAGGACCTCAAGGAGAGGCTGCTCGGAGCGGGCCTGTCCGTCTCGCAGCTTGTCTCGACTGCATGGGCCTCAGCGTCCAGCTTCCGCGGCACCGACAAGCGTGGCGGTGCCAACGGGGCCCGCATTCGCCTGGAGCCGCAGCGGCACTGGGAGGCCAACGACCCCGATCAGCTGGGCGTCGTGCTGGAGAAGCTCGAGCAGATCCAGCAGGAGTTCAACCGGTCGCAGACCGGCGGCAAGAAGGTCTCGCTGGCCGACCTGATCGTCCTGGGCGGATGCGCGGCCGTGGAGCAGGCGGCGAGGATGGCGGGGCACGACATCAAGGTCCCGTTCCGGCCAGGCCGGACGGACGCCACGCAGGAGCAGACGGACGTGGAGACGTTCTCGGTGCTCGAGCCGACCGCCGACGGGTTCCGCAACTACCTGCGAGCCGGCGAGAAGCTGCCGGCAGAGGTGAAGCTCCTGGACCGGGCCAACCTGCTGACGCTGACCGCACCCGAGATGACCGTCCTGGTCGGCGGCCTGCGTGCCTTGGACTCGAACGTCGGACGCTCGCCGCACGGTGTGTTCACCGATCGGCCAGAGACCTTGACCAACGACTTCTTCGTTAACCTGCTCGACGCGGGCACGGACTGGAAGCCGTCCGAGTCGACCGAGAACGTCTACGAGGGTCGGGACCGCGGCACCGGCGAGGTCAGGTGGACGGCCACTGCGGCGGACCTGGTCTTCGGCTCGAACTCCCAGCTTCGTGGGATCGCAGAGGTGTACGCAGCGGACGACGCGAACCACAAGTTCGTGCGGGACTTCGTGCGCGCGTGGGACAAGGTGATGAACCTCGACCGGTTCGACCTGAGCTGACTCCCGCCTGATCCACGTGATGGCCGGCCGCTGTGCAACGGCCGGCCATCACGCCTTTCTTGAGGGCGCGGGCAAGTGCGCAGCAAGTCAGGCTCAAGCCGTCACCGGCACCGTCTGGGAGTCCATTCCCTGTGCCGGACAACCCGGCCGACCCAGAGACGGAGCCCCAACATGACCCGCCGACCCCTGACCGCTGCCGCAGCTGCGGTGACCGCCGCTGTGCTGCTGCCGACCGCGGCGGTCGCCGCGACTACCACCACCGAGAACCTCAGCCGCAGCACCTACGACAGCGCTCCTGTGCTCACCGCCGGCAGCTGGCGCATCGACGGTGCAACCCGCGGGCCGCTGGGCGGTTACCTCGACCTGGCGGCGACGGCCGAGGACGGAACGCTGCCGACCTCGCCCGGGGTCTGCGAGCCCGTCGACGTCACCGCTGTCCTCACCGTCTCACCCGGCGAGGTGCTCACGGTGGAAGGCGCAAAGGGCGAGGCCTGCGTGCACTCCTTCGGCGGCACGCTGTCGCTCAACGCCCACTTCGGGAAGCGTCAGCTGTCCTACGAAGGAACCGAGCACTCGAAGGTGAAGCTCGTCGGTGACGGCATGCTCTCCGCCGGGCAGAGCTTCACTGGCGCGCAGGCCTCGTTCAACGCCACCGTGCGCTGGTGACTCTTTCGCGCCGTCGGCCCGGCCGCGATGGGTGCTTTTGCGTCCGTCCGGCCGGGGATACGCTCGGTGGAGCGGATTGGACGTTCCATGACCGACGGCGCGCTTGCTGCAGGACCGGACCAGGGGTCCGATCGGTGGCACAGGCTGTACCAGGAGCTCACCGCCGGCGACATCGCGACGCTGCGACCTGACGAGCTCGAGCTGCTTGCCCAGGCGGCCTTCTGGCTCGGCCATCCTCGCGACACGATCTCGGCTCGCAGCCTCGCCTACGCCCTGCACCGCGACGCCGGTGACCATGAGCGCGCAGCCCGGACCTGCTGGCAGCTGTTCCACAACCACTTCGAGCTCGACGAAACCGCCGCTGCGAGTGGATGGCTGAACCGAGCACATCGGCACATCCGTGAGGTCCCCGACTCGATCGAGAGCGGCTACGTGGCCATCGCGGCGGCACTGTGGGCGGGCTATCGCGGGCAGTGCGACGAGGCCGTCACACAGGCCGGCCAGGCGCACGAGCTCGGCGAGGCTCGCGGAGACGCCAACCTGGCAGCCTGGGCACTGGCGGTGATGGGAGGCATGCGCGTTGCGGATGGAGACATAGAGAGCGGCGTGGCCCTCCTTGACGAGGCGATGGTCGAGACGGTCAGCGGCGATCTGGTGCCGTTCGTGACGGGATGGATCTACTGCTTCCTGCTGAAAACCTGCCAGGCGCTCGGTGACGTCAGCCGCGCAAGCGAGTGGACCGAGAGCGCGGTCCGCTGGTGCGAGCAGAACGGCGTCGACAGCTGGTACCCCGGGCTGTGTCGCCTGCACCGGTGCGAGGTCGCGTCGCTGCGAGGCGACTGGGCGTCGGCGGAGAAGGAGGCTCTCCGCGCGGCCGAGGACCTTGCGCCCTTCGGCAACTACCTGATCGCTGAGGGGCACTACATCGCGGGGGAGATCAGGCGCCGGCGTGGCGAGTACCTCGAGGCTGAGGAAGCGTTCCGACGAGCCCATGCGCTGGGGCATGATCCGCAACCCGGTCTGGCCCTGCTGCGGTTGGCGCAACGCGACGTGCAGGGTGCCGCTCAGCAGATCCGCCTGGCCCTGATCGGTGGATCGCGGCAGCCTCTGCCGAGGTCGCGGCTGCTGGCGGCCGACGTACGGGTGGAGCTCGAGCTGGGCGACGTGGACGCAGCCCGTCGCTCCGTGGACGAGCTCGCCGCGCTC
>JBFIWG010000198.1:0-6644 GCA_041606495.1 Nocardioidaceae bacterium | reverse complement strand
GGCAAGAAGGTCAAGCGGCTCTCGCTGCTCTCCGGCGGCGAACGGTCGCTGGTGGCGGTGGCGTTCCTGGTGGCGCTGTTCAAGGCCCGCCCCTCGCCGTTCTACATCCTCGACGAGGTCGAGGCTGCACTGGACGACACCAACCTGGGGCGCCTGCTGGAGATCTACGAGGAGCTGCGCGAGAACAGCCAGCTGTTGGTGATCACCCACCAGAAGCGGACCATGGAGGTCGGCGACGCGTTGTACGGCGTGACCATGCGCGGGGATGGCGTCTCGGCCGTGATCTCTCAGCGGCTGCGGGAGGCCGAGCCAGCGTGACCGATCGACCTGGACCGCCCCGCCGCGCTGACTACGTGGTGTGGCGGCGGGCTACGACGAGGTGGGCCGACGACGACGCCTACGGTCACATGAACAACGCCACCTACTACGAGCTTTTCGACACCGCGGTCAACGCACACCTGTTCGAGGCGACCGGGGTCAACGTCCGCACGCTGCCCGCTGTGGGGGTGGTGGCCGAGACGTCGTGCCGGTACTTCCGGGAGATCGGCTTCCCGGAGCCGGTCGACATGGGCCTGGCGGTCGAGCGCGTCGGTACGTCGTCGGTCATCTACCGGATCGGGCTGTTCCAGGGGGACTCGGACCTGGCCGCGGCCGAGGGCCGGTTCGTGCACGTCTACGTCGACAACGCCAACGGACCGGGCGACCGACCCGTGCGTCCGATACCCGAATTGATCCGGTCGGTGGCCGAGAAGCTGCTGACCACTTCTGTGTGAGGTCGCTCACCCCATGAGGTGCTGCGGTCGCGGCGCGGTGTGGTCGGCTTGGTCGTTTTTCCGCCTGCGACCGGGTTTGACCCTGCTGAAACAGGGGACCTGCACCTTGTCACCTCAAGTGGTCGCAGCCCGATAAGCAGTTCGGGAGCGTCGTCGGGGCGTGGCACGATGCACACAGGCATCGGGGGAGCGGGACACTGCTCCACCGACCGACTCGAAACCTCGGGAAGTGGTTTGTTGTGATCTCGATCGTCCTCGCCATGCTGGTGATCATGATGTTGGCCGGCGTTGTCGTGCTGTACGTCGCCTTCCCGCACCGCGGCGAGGAGATGCCGCACACCCCGTGGATGGGAGATGCCATGCGCAAGGGTGTCGACTGGCTTCCCACCCTCGACAACCAGCGAGCCCGCGAGAACCGCTGACCCACTGCCGGGGGCCCGAGGCGGCCGCCGGCGAAGCTTCTCCGGTCTGGTTGGATGGGGCCCGTGGGTGACTATCTCTATCTGATCATTGCCATCGCCGTGCTGGCGCTGGCCCTCGTCGTCGGCCTCGTCGCGACCCGTTCCAGGTCCGGCTCCAAGCCCGTCGACCGGTCCGCGGGGACTGACACTCTCGCGCCTCCGGCCGAGCCCCATGTGGGCGACGACGCCGAGACGCCGCGGGACACCCCCACCCGCACCATCGAGGAAGCCGAGCTTCCCGACCTCGCGCCGACACCGACCCTCGAGCGGCCGGAGTCCGCCGCCAGCCGGCTGGTCCGGCTGCGGGAGCGGCTCTCACGGTCCCAGGGCGGCCTCGGACGCGGCCTGCTCGCGCTGCTCTCCAGGGACCGCATCGACGAGGACACCTGGGAGGACATCGAGGACACCCTGCTCACCGCCGACGTCGGAGTCGCCCCCACACAGGAGCTCGTCGAGCGGCTGCGGACCCGGATCCGTGTGGACGGCGCCGCGTCAGCGCCTGTGCGCGACGTGCTGCGCGAGGAGCTGATCGCGCTGGTCGACCCAACCATGGACCGCTCCCTCAACGTCAACCGCAAGAACGGCGTGCCGGGGATTGCGCTGGTCGTCGGTGTCAACGGCACCGGCAAGACCACGACGGTCGGCAAGCTGGCCCGAGTCCTGGTCGCCGAGGACAAGCAGGTCGTCCTCGGCGCCGCGGACACCTTCAGGGCGGCCGCCGCCGAGCAGCTGACCACCTGGGGCGAGCGCGTGGGCGTGCCCGCCGTACGCGGTCCCGAAGGAGGTGACCCGGCCAGCGTCGCGTTCGAGGCGGTGAAGACCGGGGTCGAGCAGGAGGCCGACGTGGTCATCATCGACACCGCCGGTCGGCTGCAGAACAAGGCCGGCCTGATGGACGAGCTCGGCAAGGTCAAGCGAGTGGTCGAGAAGCAGGCCCCGGTCACCGAGGTGCTGCTAGTACTCGACGCCACCACCGGCCAGAACGGCATGATCCAGGCGCGGGTGTTCAGCGAGGTCGTCAACGTCACCGGCATCGTGCTGACCAAGCTCGACGGCTCGGCCAAGGGCGGAATCGTCGTGGCCGTGCAGCGCGAGCTCGGCGTCCCGGTGAAGCTGGTCGGTCTCGGTGAGGGCGCCGACGACCTTGCCCCGTTCGACCCCGAGGCGTTCGTCGACGCGCTGCTCGGCGACTCGGACTGAGGCTCACCGAGCCGGCTGCGTCAGGATTCCCTTCAGCATCAGGTCGACCAGCTTGTCGGCGTCCTCGGGCGCCGGCAGCGGCCGGTCGGTGATCACCCGGTAGGCGAAGAGCCCGCCGAGCCACTGCAGAGCGCTGTCGAGGTCGACGTCGCTGCGCACCTCGCCGCGCTCGATGGCGCGCTCGAAGGTGCGACGGGTCAGCTCCTCGCGACGCACCGAGGACTCCCGGTACAACGCCGCGATCCTGGGGTCCCGGATCGACTCGGCGATAGACATCCGGATGAACGCCCTGCCCTCTGTCGTGTTCACGAAGGCGAGCACGTCCCGGTAGGTCTGGCGGAGATCGGTCACGATCGAGCCGGTGTCGGGCTCGGGGATCTCGAGGGAGAAGAGCTGCTCCATCGCGGCCACCGCGAGGTCGTCCTTGCTCGGCCATCGGCGGTAGACCGTGGCCTTGCCGACGCTGGCCTCCGCCGCGACGTCGTCCACGGTCATCTTGTCAAAGCCGCGAGCCAGCATCAGGTTGGCGGCGGCGCCCAGGATCCGCTTGTCGGTCTCCGGGTCCCGGGGCCGGCCACGACCCCGTCGTACCGGCTGCTCGTCGGCTGTCTCACCCCTGATGCTGCTCATACCTGCGAACGATACGGAGAGTTTCGATACTTATCCATGCCCGGGGTTCGGGAAATCAGTTCATCCACCCGTAACACAACCGAGGAAGACGTCACCTCCCTGCAACACCACGCGCGGCGTCACGAAACCTGGGCCGACCAGGGTTTTCCCATCGGGGTGGGACAGATCGACAGTGTCGTCGTGCCGGCTCCCGCCCCTCCGTGAGATTCAACTGGAGGTTCCATGGACACCGGCCACGCAGCCTGGGTTCTTACTTCCGCGTCCCTGGTCCTGTTGATGACGCCGGGTCTGGCGTTCTTCTACGGCGGTATGACGCGATCCAAATCTGTTCTGAACATGATGATGATGTCGTTCGGGGCCATCGGCGCCGTCACCGTCGTGTACATCCTCTGGGGATGGTCGATGTCCTACGGCACCGATGCTTTCGGTGACGGGACAGCTGGCCTCTTCGGCAACCCCTTCGAGCTCTTCGGGCTCAACGGAGTCGCGGACGGCGACTACGTCTTCGTCGCCTTCCAGGTCACCTTCGCGATCATCACCGCGGCACTGATCAGCGGCGCGATCGCCGACCGCGCGAAGTTCTCCACCTGGATGGTCTTCGTCCCGCTGTGGGTGACTCTGTCCTACTTCCCGCTCGCCCACATGGTGTGGGGTGGCGGCTTCCTGAGCGGCAACCCCGGCGCGCTGGCGACCCGCCTGTTCGAGGACGTGGCCCCGGTCGACTACGCCGGCGGCACGGTCGTGCACATCAACGCCGGTATTGCCGGCCTGGTCCTCGCCCTGATCCTCGGCGTCCGCCGCGGCTTCGGCAAGGAGACCATGCGCCCGCACAACCTGCCGTTCACCATGCTCGGCGCCGGGCTGCTGTGGTTCGGCTGGTACGGCTTCAACGTCGGCTCGTTCGTCAACACCGCGACCCCGGGCGTGGGCGGCGCCCGCGGCGACTTCTACGACAACTCGGTCCAGTTCGCGACCAACTTCGTCGGTGAGACCGGGCTGGTCTGGGTGAACACCACCGCGGCCACCGCCGCCGCGATGCTCGCCTGGCTGCTGGTCGAGAAGTTCCGGGACGGCAAGGGCACCAGCCTGGGCGCCGCCTCCGGCATCGTGGCCGGTCTGGTCGCCATCACCCCCGCCTGTGGCTCGCTGAGCCCGGTCGGTTCGCTGATCCTCGGTGCCACGGCCGGCGCGCTGTGCGCCCTCGCGGTCGGCCTGAAGTACAAGTTCGGGTACGACGACTCGCTCGACGTCGTGGGTGTCCACCTCGTGGGCGGCCTCGTCGGAACGGTCGGCATCGGCTTCCTCGCCACCTCGGGCGGACTGTTCTACGGCGGCGGGCTCGCGCAGCTGGTCGTCCAGGTCGCGATCGCACTCTTCGCGATGCTGTGGGCCGGAGTGTTCACCCTGGCCATCGGCCTCGCGCTGAAGTACACCATGGGTTGGAGGATCGCCGAGGAGGACGAGGTCGAGGGCATCGACTTCGCCGAGCACGGTGAGACGGCCTACGAGTTCGCGTCGCGCTCCGGCGGGTCCCGCGCACTCGGTCGTCCGACCACGTCCGTCAAGAGCGAAGGGATCAACGCATGAAGCTCGTGACAGCGGTCATCAAGCCGCACAAGTGGGATGAGGTGCGTGAGGCACTCGAGACCTTCGGGGTCACCGGAATGACCGTCAGTGAGGTCAACGGCTACGGCAGGCAGAAGGGCCACACCGAGGTCTACCGCGGCGCGGAGTACGACATCGCGCTGGTGCCCAAGATCCGCATCGAGATCGTCGTCGACGACGCGGACGCGGACGACGTGGTCGGGATCATCGTCAAGACCGCCCAGACCGGACGTATCGGTGACGGGAAGGTCTGGGTGGTACCGGTCGACGGAGTGGTCAGGGTACGCACGGGAGATCGCGACGAGGCAGCCCTCTGACTCCGTGACCGCCTCAGAACGACAGCAACGCGCGGACGCTGCCGATGCCTCGTGCTCGGCAGCGTTCGCGCATGCCGTGACCGATACCGGCACCGACGAGACGGGCATCGCCCTGGTCGCCGTCGGTGGTTACGGCCGTCGTGAGCTGGCACCGCACAGCGATCTCGACGTGGTGCTCGTGCACTCCGATGCGGTCGATGTCTCCGACGTGGCCGAGAAGGTGTGGTACCCGCTCTGGGACGCAGGGGCCGCCATCGACCACTCGGTCCGGGCGCTGTCCGAGGTCACGGCTGCTGCCAAGCAGGACCTGCGCGTTGCGCTCGGTCTGCTCGACGCCCGGCACCTTGCGGGGGATCCCTCGGTTACCCTGCAGCTGCGCACCAACCTGCTCGCCCAGTGGCGCCGGGACGCGCGCGAGCGACTTCCCGAGCTCCAGGAGATGGTTCTCGCCCGGGGGGCCCGGCTGGGGGAGCTGGCCCACGCCTCCGTGCCGGACCTCAAGGAGTCGACCGGGGGTCTCCGGGACGCGACGGTGCTCAAGGCCCTGGTCGCGACCTGGCTCGTCGACGTACCCCACACGGAGCTCGAGCGCAGCCGCCTGCAGCTGCTCGACGTGCGCGACGCCCTGCACGTGGTGGCGGGCCGGTCCTCGGACCGGATCGCGCCCGAGCTGTGGGACGACCTCGCCAAGCACCTCGGGCTCGCTGACGCCGAGGCCGCCCAGCGGCGAGTCCGGGAGATCGGCCGCAGGATCACGCACATCTCGCGGCTGACCTGGTCGCGGATCGAGGGTGCCCTCGCCCGACCTACCAGCGGGGCCCACCGCCGGCGTCCCGCGCTCGTCCCGATCGGTGGCGCCCTCGCCACGGTCTCCGGCGAGGTCGTCCTCACGGCCGGCGCCGACCCGGGCCGTGATCCTCTCCTTCTCCTGCGGGCGGCGGCCGAGGCAGCCGAGCGGAAGCTGATCCTGGCCCCGGCCACGGCCGGGCGCCTGGCGCGGACGTCCCCGCCGATCCCCGAGCCGTGGGGCGAGGACGCACGCAACCTGTTCGTCCGGCTGCTGGCTGCAGGACCCTTTCTGCTGCCGGTGTGGGAGACGCTGGACGAGACCGGGGGACTGGCTGGTCTGCTCCCGGAGTGGGAACGGATCAGGCTGTTGCCGCACGCCTCCGCGGTGCACCGCTTCACCGTCGACCGTCACGTCGTGGAGACCTGCGCGGAGGCGTCCCACCTGATCCGGCGCGTGGCCCGCCCGGACCTGCTGATGGTCGCCGCGCTGCTCCACGACATCGGCAAGGGGGAGCTCCAGGAGCACAGCGTCGCCGGCGAGCCGATCGCGGCTGCCATCGCTGCGCGGCTCGGCTTCGGGGGTCACGACGTCGCCGTGGTCGCCGGCCTCGTGCGCTGGCACCTCCTGCTGGCTGAGGTGGCCACCTCACGCGACCTGGAGGACCCGGCGACGGTCGCCTACGTCGCCGAGCGCGTCGAGGACCTCCAGGCCCTCGAGCTGCTGGAGGTCCTCACAGAGGCCGATGCCCGGGCCACGTCCCCGAAAGCCTGGACGCCCTGGCGGGAACAGCTGGTTCGTGACCTCGTCCGTCGGGTCAGGTCGGCGCTCTCCGACACCGGCTCGGACATCGACTCGGACATCGACTCGG
>JBFIWG010000197.1:0-6673 GCA_041606495.1 Nocardioidaceae bacterium | reverse complement strand
GGCCGCGTGATGCGGGGCTACGTCGCCGTACCGGACGAGTTGTTGCACAACGTCGAAGTGCTGGCGGGCTGGTTCGACAAGAGCCACGAGTGGATCGGCACCCTGGAGCCCAAGCCGACCAAGAAGTAGCCACAGAGGTCGTCAGCGAGCCGCGCGCCTGGGCGTCGACTCGCTTGCCCGATGCCTTCTGTCCAGCGCGACCCACGGCCAGGTCACGAGCGCCCAGACCACGATGATGACCAGGCTCTCGGCCAGGACGTACCAGGGCCAGGGCCCCAGGAGGTCGAGAATCGAACCCGAGCGCGGCTTCGCGTTCAGGTAGCCGTAGTTGGTGCCCGCGATGGCGTTGAGGCCGAGCATCGTCACCGCCCAGACCGCGGTGGCGAACAGCGCGGTTCGGTAGCTGCGCCAGTCCGGCGTCAGCCCCAGGCCCCAGGTGAGGTAGACCGCTGCCCACACCACCATCAGGTGCATGGCCCAGAACAGCAGGAACACGGGGTCAGGAAACTCGGCCGCGAGGTCTGGCGTCAGGATCGCCTGGGTCGTCAGCGTCAGCCCCCAGTAGTAGGTGAGGGCGACCGCCCAGGGGCGCCGAGTCCATAGCGCGTACGCCGCTGCCATCCAGGCCAGGTCGCACAGCTGTAGCGGAAGAGTGCGTTGGAGACTCCAGTACGCCGGGGTGAAGTAGAGCACCTGCAGCGGAAGGGTGATTGCCAGGAGCGCAACAGCGAGCAGCCGGCCGACCAGGGCACCGGTCTCGGTGCTCCGCTGCGATCGGCCAACGAAGATCAGGACCACGACCCCGAGCGCGAGCAGCCCGATCACAACCTGGTGCGACGTCCCGTAGGCCGTAAACCGGTCGGCAGCCTGGGCGGGCCAGTCCTGCGTGGCCATACCGCGATCCTACGTGCGCCCCGGCGCGCCGCTTGCTGCCATGACGCGAGCCGCCGGCGAACAAACCACGGGCCAATCGCGAGCAGCAGCCCTAGGATCCCGACATGCTCTCCGGGAGCCAGCTGCTGGCGTTCCTTCCGGTGGCCGCGGTTGTCGTCGCGGTCCCGGGGCCGAGCGTGCTGTTCGCCGTCGGCCGCGCCCTGAGCGTGGGCCGGCGTGACGCACTCGAGACGGTGCTCGGCAACGGCTTCGGGCTGGCGATCCAAGGAACGCTCATCGCGGTCGGACTGGGGTCGATCCTGGCGTCGGTCACCTGGGCACTGACGGCCATGAAGCTCGTTGGCGGCGCCTACCTCATCTGGCTGGGGATCGACGCGATCCGTCACCGTGCCCCGAGACCAGGAGCAACAGCGGGCCGCGGTGTACGACGGTCGCTCGTCGGACGGTCCTACCGGGCCGGACTGGTGCTCGGCCTCAGCAACCCCAAGACCCTGGTGTTCCTCTCGGCCTTCCTGCCCCAGTTCGTCTCGCCCGGCAGACCTGCCCTGTGGCAGATGCTGCTGCTGGCATGGGTGTTCGCCGCCGTGGCCATCGCCGGCGACAGCGTCTGGGCCCTGGCGTCGGCCCGAGCACGTGACTGGTTCGGGCGGTCGCCACGACGGGTGGAAGGCATGGCTGCGGGCGGCGGCGCCGTACTCATCGGGCTGGGCGCCTACACGCTCGCCACCGGCAGCCGAAGCGGCTAGGAACCGAGCGCGTCCAGCAGGGCCATGTCCCGGTCGGACAGCTCGAAGTCTGCGAGGTCCGCGTTGGCCCTGATCCGGTCGCCGTTCGCCGACTTCGGGATCGAGACGATCCCGTGCTGCAGGTGCCAGCGCAGGATCACCTGGGCCGGAGAGCGCCCCAGTCGCTCGGCGATGGAGACGATCGTGTTGTCCTCGAGCGTGCCGCCCTTGAGGCCGCTGTACCCCTCGAGTACGACGTCCCGCTCGCGGTGCGCGTCGACGACGGACCGGTCGAAGAGCAACGGGCTCCACTTGATCTGGTTCACCGCGGGACGCACCCCGGTCTCGGCCTCGAGCCGGTCGATCTGCTCGGCGGAGTAGTTGCTGACGCCGATGTCGCGGGCCAGGCCCTCGCTCTTCGCCTCGACGAACTTCTCCCAGATGCGCAGACCGAGACCGTCCTCGTGCACCCAGTGCACCAGCCACAGGTCGACGTGATCGGTCCCCAGCATCTCCAGACTCTGCTCCAGCGTCTCGCGCTCGTGACCGGCCTTGGCGGGCGGACACTTGGTGGTCAGGAACACCTCGTCGCGGGGGACTCCGCTCTCCTCGAGGGCAGCCCCGACCTCGCGCTCGTTCCCGTAGATGGTGGCGGTGTCGAGATGGCGATACCCCGCGTCCAGGGCCGTCCGAGTCGCGGTGATGGCCTCCTGGCCCTTGAGCTGCCAGGTCCCGAAGCCGACCAGCGGCATCGAGCCGCCGCCTGGGAGCCGGGCGGCGTCGTCGGGGATGCGCGGAGCGTTCTGGTGATGGTTCATGCCTCCTGTCTATCGGACCACACAACATCCCGGCGTCGCGGCCAGGTGTTGCTTCACCCCTCGTTGGGTAGGTTCTGCGGCGGTTTTGGCTGGCCGTCACTCCTGTCCGAAATGAGGTCTGAGCGTGTCTCTTCTCTCCGCCCGAGTCCGTCGTCCCGCCGCGATTGCCGGCGCGGTTGCCCTGATCGCCTCCCTCGTCGCCGGGTCGCCGGCCTCCGCCGAGGACGGGGTGCCGCCGCCGGGGGCCAACGACTGGTCCTGCAAGCCGACCGCGAAGCACCCGCGACCGGTGGTGCTGGTCGAAGGCACCTTCGAGAGCATGTTGAAGAACTGGTCGACCATGTCGCCGTACCTGAAGAGCCAGGGTTACTGCGTGTTCGCTCTCGACTACGGCGTGACCAACGGCGTGCCAGCCACCGGACCGGTCGCGGACTCGGCCGCGGAGCTGAAGATCTTCGTCAACAAGGTCCTGAACGCCACCCGCGCCAAAAAGGTCGACCTGGTCGGACACAGCCAGGGCGGGATGATGCCGCGCTACTACATGCACTTCCTCGGCGGCGCGAAGAAGGTGCACCACCTGATCGGGATCGCTCCCTCCAACCACGGTACGACGAGCCCGCTCATCCCGCCGCCGCCGTTCCCGACCGGCGCGCTCTGCCAGGCCTGCCTCGACCAGCAGGCGGGCTCGCCGTTCCTGACCAAGCTCAACGAGCCCGGCGACACGGTCCGCGGGCCGTTCTACACGGTGATCTCCACGATCTACGACGAGGTGGTCACGCCGTACACCAGCCAGGCGTTGGCCGGTCCGCGCCGCCAGGTCACCAACGTGGTGATCCAGGATCTGTGTCCGCTCGACCCGATCGAGCACGACCAGGCCCCGAACGACCCAGTGGTGCATCAGCTGGTCGGTGCCGCGCTCGGCAACGGCGACGGACCGCTGGACCCGTCGTACCGGCCGACATGTGCTTGAACGCTTGACCACGCCACTCCGGGGTAAGGCATACAGGGACAGAACGCCGCCCAGTGAAACGGGAGCAGGACCATGGCACGCACCGCCACAAGCGCGAAGACCGGCACCGAAGCGGCTAGATACGTCGCATCGGGCGACTTCGACCGGGATACCGACTACATCGGCACCCGGGTCACCGATGACGGCCGCGACGGCTACCCGGTGGAGGCGGGCCGCTACCGGCTCGTCGTCGCCCGGGCCTGCCCGTGGGCCAACCGCGCGATCATCGTGCGCCGCCTGCTCGGCCTCGAGGACGCCCTTTCCATGGGCGTGTGCGGACCCACCCACGACGAGCGCAGCTGGACCTTCGACCTCGACCCCGGCCACCGGGACCCGGTGCTGGGCATCGAGCGCCTGCAGGAGGCCTTCCTCGCTCGCGATCCTGACTACGACAAGGGGATCACCGTCCCCGCCATCGTCGACATCCCCACCGGCAAGGTGGTCACCAACGACTTCCCGCAGATCACGCTCGACCTTTCGACCGAGTGGCGGGCGCACCACCGCGACGGCGCCCCCGACCTCTACCCCGAGCACCTACGCGACGAGATGGACGAGGTGATGCAGCGGGTCTACACCGAGGTCAACAACGGCGTGTACCGGTGCGGGTTCGCCGGGTCGCAGGACGCCTATGAGCAGGCCCACGACCGGCTCTTCATCGCCCTGGACTGGCTGGAGGACCGGCTGACCGATCGTCGCTACCTGATGGGTGAGTCGATCACCGAGGCCGACGTTCGCCTGTTCACCACGCTGGCGCGCTTCGACGCGGTCTACCACGGACACTTCAAGTGCAACCGCAACAAGCTCATCGAGATGCCCGCGCTCTGGGCCTACTCCCGCGACCTGTTCCAGACCGCCGGCTTCGGGGACACCATCGACTTCGAGCACATCAAGCAGCACTACTACTGCGTGCACAGCGACATCAACCCGACCCAGATCGTACCCAAGGGAC
Organism: Nocardioidaceae bacterium; assembly: GCA_041606495.1. Classification (GTDB taxonomy): domain Bacteria; phylum Actinomycetota; class Actinomycetes; order Propionibacteriales; family Nocardioidaceae; genus Nocardioides_C. Next base: position 2,278 of record JBFIWG010000197.1, on the reverse strand, counting down.
CGGATCTGTCGGTCTGGTTGACCCCGCACGGGCGCGAGGAGCTCGGCGGCCGCCCGTTCGGTGGCGGAACGCCGCCGGCGTCGCCGCAGCCAGACGAGCTGGTCCCTCAGGAGCACACGCCACTGAGCGGGGCAGCCTGAGCAAGACCACCCGGTTGGAGCAGTGCCAATCCGCGCCACCCGGTTGAGGATGGGAAGGAGCGAACAGGCCTGACCGAGACAACCGGAGGCGACCATGATTCGCACCAAGAACACATTCGGCAGCTTCGCGGTGGCCGACCTCGACGCCGCGAAACGCTTCTACACCGACACCCTCGGCCTCAAGGTCGAGTCGGTCGACGAAGCCCCCGAGGGCGCCGTGCTCTGGCTGCGCGGCCCCGCCGACCAGACCGTGCTGATGTACGCCAAGCCGGACCACTCCCCGGCCGGGTTCACTGTCTTCAACCTCGAGGTGGAGAACCTCGAGGAGGCAGTGGACGACCTCACCGCCCGAGGTGCGACCTTCGAGCGCTACGAAGGCCTGGAAAGCGATGACAAAGGCATCAGCCGCATGGGAGGCGTGGCATCTGCCTGGTTGACCGACCCGTCGGGCAATGTCGTCGCGATCCTCGAGAGATAGAGCCAGGGATCGACCTCACTCAGCGGTGTTGGCGGAGGTACTCCTCGGTGCCAACCGCGAACACGGTGCCGCGCGCCTGCGGGTCGGCCCAGCGCAAGAGCCAGCGCAGCTTCGGGGTCGGCGCCGTGACCCAGCCGTGCCGATCCAGGCGGTCGCCGGTGTGCACGATGAAGCTGCCCTGGTCGACGTCGGCCGGTTCGTGAGCGACCCGCTGTGTCGGCCCGGAAGAGCGGCGGACGGCCTGCGGGAGGTTGTGGTCCAGCAGCAGCGCCAGCCGGAAGCGGGACCGGTGCTGCCACCACACGACCTCGTGGGCGGGTCGCCAGCTCGCCTTCGCCGGGCGCCGGCCCTGGTAGACGTTGTACGTCGACGCGGCCTCCGGGTCGTGCGGCCAGCGGTCGTTCTTGTCCACGCGGCGGTAGCGCAGCGTCGTACCCGGGTCGTCGCGGACCCCGAAGGCGCCGTCGACACCGAACAGGCCCGCGGGGGTCTTGGCTCGGCCGTGCCGCTCCCGACCCGGCCGGATCAGCCCGTTCCCGCCGAGCTGCACCCGGAAGGGGCCCCGTTTGACGCGCCACGTGCGCCCGTACTTCTGCCAGGCCACTGCGGTGCCCTTGACCGACGACCAGCTGCGCCCCGTGATCGTGACGACCTGGGTAGCGGAGCCGAGACCGGCCAGCTCGTCGGGGTGCACCGGCCCCTGCGGGGGCAACGGGTCCGGCACCTCTCCGCCACCGTTGCGGCAGGTGACCGCGGCGCAGGACCGCAGGTCGTCGAGCATCGCGGCGAGCGCCTGCCGGGTCGCGCGGTGTGTCGGCCGGTAGGCGACGTTGTCCAGCTGGTCCGGGTCCACCTGCCGGTCGAACAGCTCGGTCTCACCGGTGGTGGGGTACTCCAGGTAGGTGTAACGCCCGGTTCGCACGCCCTGGTAGAAGTAGCTGCCCTCCGGGGCGCTCCGCACCGATCCGGCCTCGATCGGCAGGGCGTCGTAGCCCGCTCCCCCGTTCGCCACCGGCAGCAGCGACCTGCCGTCCTGTGGGAGCAGGGGTACGGCGCCGGCGGCCTCGGCGACGGTGGCCGCGATGTCCACGAGCGCAACCGTCTCGTCGACCGTCACGCCTGCGGGGACACCGGGTCCACGCATCAGCAGCGGCACGGTGATGCTCGGTTCGAAGGCCAGCACCTTCCCGAACGAGCGGTGCTCACCCAGCAGGAACCCGTTGTCCGAGGTGAAGATGATCAGCGTGTTGTCGAGCTGACCGAGCCCGTCGAGCAGCCTCACTGTCTGCGCGACGTTGCGGTCCACCGCCTGCAGCGACTGGATCCGTGCCCGGTGGAATCTGGTCATCCTCCTGACGCCGCTGCGGTCCAGCAATGGCTGCACGCGAACATGGTCTGCCTTGTCCGCGACCGCTCTTTCGTTGAAGGCGCCATGGTCCCGCGCTCGTAGTCTCAGGCCTTGAAATCGCTCCTCGTCCTGCGGTGCGGCCTTCGGCTTGCCCCAGACGCACCTGCCGTCGCGGCGATAGCAGGTGGTGTGCGGCGCCAGGTTTGACTGCCAGACGAAGAACGGTTTCTCGTCCACGACGGCGGCCTCGATGGCCTTGCGGGTGTCGGCCTGGGCTACGTCGGCGGTGTAGACGCCGGCCTCGTCCTCGAG
>JBFIWG010000196.1:0-6675 GCA_041606495.1 Nocardioidaceae bacterium | reverse complement strand
GCATCGCGACGATGTCCACCACGTAGGTGCCCAGCAGGTCGCGTCGCCGCAGGGCGTAGGTGAGACCTTCGTGGATGCCGCGAAGCGAGGGCGGGTTGCTGCGGTCGGTGACCGGGTAGCGCCGAAGGGCTGCGAACAGAGCGGTGGCCACCACGAGCCCGGCCACGTCGACCACGAAGCACCAGCCGATCCCGACCGTCGCGATCAGCACACCCCCGACCGCCGGTCCGGCGAGCAGCCCGACCTGGGTCCCCAGCGAGGACAGCGCGCTGGCGGCCATGATCTGGCTGTGCTTGACCGTCCGCGGCTCGAGCGCCTCCTTCGACGGGCGCTGAAGCGACTGCGCCGCGGCGAGCATCGCACCGAGCACGTAGATAGGCCATACGTGCGGCTCGGGCAGGAAGGCGTTCACCGCGAGCAACCCGGTGAGCACCACCTGGGCCGCGCCGGTGGCGACCATCATGAGTCGGCGGTCCACGTGGTCGGCGAGCGCGCCGCCGTACAGGCCGAACACCACCAGCGGCACCAGCTCCACGATGCCGAGCGCGCCGACCGCGAAGTTGGAGCCGGTCAGCTGGTACAGCTGGTAGGGCAGCGCGACGTAGGAGACCATGCCACCGAGGTAGAACACCGCGCCGGCCCAGAACAGCAGCCGGAAGTCGCGCGACTCCTTCAGCGGAGTCGTGTCGACGCGCAGCGCGCCGAGCCTCTTCTTCCACGTCACGGCCGGAATGTTCTCACCGCGCGGAGCGCGCGGGTAGCGATTTTTTCGGGGCGGTTCAGCCCGGTCGGCCGCCGATGAGCACCTCGTGCACCAGGGGCACCCCGGGCCGGTAGGCCAGGTGGAGGTACGACGGTGCGTCCAGCACCGCGAGGTCCGCCGAGGCTCCTACTTCGAGGTGCCCGACGTCGTCGCGACGCAGCGCCCGGGCACCGCCACGGGTCGCCGCGAGCAGCGCCTCGGCCGGGGTCATCCGCATCTCGCGGACCGCGAGGGCGATGCACAACGGCACCGATGAGGTGTAGCAGGAACCTGGGTTGCAGTCGCTGGCCAGTGCGACCTGGCAGCCGGCGTCGATCAGCCGGCGGGCGTCCGGGTACGGCGAGCGCGTGGAGAACTCGACGCCCGGAAGGAGGGTGGCGATGGTCCCGCTGGAGGCCAGGGCGTCGACGTCGTCGTCGGACAGGTAGGTGCAGTGGTCAACGGCGGCCAGCCCCAGCTCGCAAGCGAGGGCCACACCCGGTCCGTGGCCGAGCTGGTTCGCGTGCAACCGTCCCTGGAGCCCGTGGGCGCTACCGGCCTTGAGGATCGCCCGGGTCTGGTCGGCGTCGAACGCGCCGCGTTCGCAGAACACGTCGATCCATCTGGCATGCGGCGCACAGGCCCCCAGCATGGGCCCGGTGACCAGGTCGACGTACCCCGCTGGGTCGTCGGCGTACTCCGGGGGCACCACGTGCGCACCCAGGAACGTCGTCTCCGAGGTGGCCTGCCGGGCGATCGCCAGGCCGCGGGCCTCGTCCGAGACGCTGAGCCCGTAGCCGCTCTTGATCTCGACGGTCGTGGTGCCCTGGCGCCGCATCTCCCCGACCAGCCGCGTGACGTTCGCCGCGAGCTGCTCGTCGGTGGCGGCGCGGGTCGCGGCGACCGTGGTCCGGATCCCGCCGGCGGAGTACGGCGTCCCGCTCATCCGGGCCGCGAACTCCTCCGCCCGGTCCCCGGCGAAGACGAGGTGCGAGTGGGAGTCGACGAATCCCGGGACGACAGCGCGCCCACCCACGTCGTAGGCCGTGTCAGCGGCGGGGGCGTCGACACCCGGCCCGGCCCAGGCGACCTTGCCGTTCTCGACCAGCAGCGCGGCTCCCTCGATGACCCCGAGCTCCGTGCCGTCCCCGACCGAGCTGTCGTTGGTGACCAGCTGTCCGATCCCGGTGACCAGCAGTGACGTCATGCCTCTCCCCACACTCGTGCGATGGCTCGGGCCAGCTCGGCCCCGATCTCGGGCTGGTCCGCGCGGTCGAGCACCACGCGACCACCCACCATGACCTGTACGACGTCTGCTGCCGCTGCCGCGAAGACCGCGGTCTCGGCCGATCCACCGGTGCCTGCCGTGCGCGGTGAGGCGAGGTCCACCGTCACCAGGTCGGCACGCGCACCCACCTCGATGCGGCCGGCATCCGCGAAACCGAGCGACCGTTGCCCGTCGGCCGTGGCGGCCGTGAGCAGCTCGGGCGCCGACCAGTGGCCACGCTCCTGGGAGTCCAGCCGCTCGTCAAGCTCGACCGCACGCATCTCCTCGAAGGCGTCGACCACGGCGTGGCTGTCGGTGCCGAGCGTGAGCGGCGACCCGGCCTGGTGCAACAGACGTGATGGACCGATGCCGTCGCCGAGGTCGCGTTCGGTGGTCGCACAGAAGCAGGCGTAGGTGTGGGTGCTGCCGAGCATCTCCACGTCGGCCTCGGTGAGGTGGGTGGCGTGCACCGCGCTGGTCCGCGGGCCGAGCACGCCGGCCTCCTCGAGCACTCCGGTGGGCGTCTCGCCGTACGCGTCGAGGCAGGCCTTGTTCTCGGCGACCTGCTCGGACAGGTGCACGTGCAGGGGCACCTGGTGCCGCTCGGCCCACGCCGCGACCAGATGCATCTGGTCCCGCGGCACCGCGCGCACGGAGTGGATCGCGGCACCGACCACCACGTCCTCATCCGCCCGACCGGTCAGGTCCTCGACCCGGTCCGCCCAGGCCCCGGCGTCGCCGTCGCTGAACCTGCGCTGCACACCCTCCGGCTCGGCGCCGATCCCAGCCGCCACGTAGCAGGTATCCAGCAGCGCGATCCGGATCCCGGCGTCGCGGGCGGCCTCGACCAGTGCGCGACCGACCGCGTTGGGGTCGGTGTAGGCCTTCCCGTCGGGACCGTGGTGCAGGTAGTGGAACTCGCCCACGCTGGTGAACCCGCTGGCCAGCATCTCCCGGTATGCCGCCTTGGCCAGGGCGTAGTAGGAGTCCGGGTCGAGCCGACCGGCCAGGGCGTACATCTGCTCGCGCCAGGTCCAGAACGTGCCGCGCTCGCGCTGGGTCCGCCCCCGCAACGCGCGGTGGAAGGCGTGGCTGTGACAGTTGGCCATGCCCGGCAGGCTCAGCCCGGCCAGCCGGTGCGCCTCGGCCGGGGGCCGCGCGACGTCGCTGGTCACACTGGTGAACCGACCGTCCTCGATGTCGACCAGCACGCCGACGTCGGCGTCCTCGCCCGTCGCGCCGAGCCAGGCCCGCTCGAGCCAGTACGTCGAGGTCACGAGGCCAGCCTCTCCAACGTGTCCGCGAGCGCCACTACCCCGCGCTCGCAGTCGGCGGTGTCAGCGAACTCCTCCGGTGAGTGGGACACCCCGGTCGGGTTCCGCACGAACAGCATCGCCGTGGGCACCCCCGCCTCAGAGATCACGCCCGCGTCGTGGCCGGCCATGGTCGGGATGATCGGCCAGTCCGGCCCGCCCGACTGCTCGGCGATCCGGTGCGCCAGCTGGTCGTCGAAGAGCACCGCACCGGAGACCGACTCCGCGGTCATCTCCACGGCCGTTCCGTCCCGCTCGGCCCGGTCCCTGGCCTGCCGGGTGATGTCGCCGAGCATCGCCTCGAGCTCGGCCGAGGACTCCGCTCGCGCGTCGAGCCAACCGGTGACCCGCGAGGGCACCGCGTTGGTCCCGTTCGGTTGTACGTCGATCCGGCCGAAGGTCGCGCGGGCCCCGGCGAGCCGGGCCTGCTTGTTGGCCGCCAGCGCCGTCATCGCGTAGGTCAGCATCGGGTCGCGCCGGTCCTCCATCCGGGTGGTCCCGGCATGGTTGGCCTCCCCGGTGAAGTCGAAGCGGTAGCGCCCGTGCGGCCAGATCGCGCTCGCCACCCCGACCGCGGCGCCCCGGTCGACGAGGTCGCGCCCCTGCTCGACATGGAGCTCGACGAAGCAGCCGACGTCGGCCAGCAGGTCCGAGGGCCCCAGGCTCGGCTCCAGGCCCGCGTCCGCCATCGCGTCGAGCAGGAACACCCCGTCCCGGTCGCGCAGCTCGGTCGCCCGCTTGGCAGTCGTGGCGCCCGTGAGCAGCCGGCTGCCCAGGCAGGCCAGGCCGAACCGGGAGCCCTCCTCCTCGACGAAGGAGCCGATGCCGATCGGTCGGTGCGGCGTGACACCGCGCTCACGGAGCAGGTCGATCGCGGCAAGGGCCGAGACCACGCCGAGCGGTCCGTCGTACGCCCCGCCGTCGAGCACCGAGTCCAGGTGGGATCCGGTGAGCACGCCTGGACCTTCGGCGCCATCGGGCCGCCACCACGCGACCACGTTGCCGTTGCCGTCGCGGTCGATAGACAGGTCACGGCGGGCACACTCCTGCTCGAACCAGGCCGCACACTCGCGCTCGGCGGAGGCGAACGGCTGACGGAAGTAGCCGCCGCTCGTCGCGGAACGACCCAGTGGCGCGAGGTCGCGCCACATCTGCTCAAAGGACATGATCTGCTCCATGGAGTTCCAGGATGTCGTGCGTCGGCGCCGGATGGTGCGTAGCTACTCGGCCGAACCGGTGGACCCGGCCGTCGTGGAGCGAATGCTGGCGAACGCCCTGCACGCCCCGAGCGCCGGGTTCACGCAGGGCTGGGCGTTCCTGCTGCTGGACGAGCCCGCCGATGTGGAACGGTTCTGGACAGCCTGCACCCCGCCGGAGGCCGCCGACGAGCCGGACTCGTGGTTGCGAGGGATGCGGTCGGCGCCCGTGGTGATCGTGCCGCTGTCCAACAAGTCCGCCTACCTGGACCGCTACGCCGAGCCGGACAAGGGCTGGGTCGACGGCCAGCAGGCGCGCTGGCCGGTGCCGTACTGGCACATGGACACCGCCATGGCGTCGCTGCTGATGCTGCTCACTGCGGTCGACGAGAGCCTGGGGGCCTGCTTCTTCGGCATCCCCGGGGACAGGACCGAGGCGTTCCGCGAGGAGTTCGCGGTGCCGGAGGAGTACACCCCGATCGGCGCAGTGACGGTGGGGCACCGAGCCCCCGACCGGCCGTCGCCGTCGTTGAGGCGTGGCCGCCGGCCGGTCGAGGAGGTCGTGCACCGTGGCGGTTGGTGAGCACGCGCTGGGTACCGTGGAGTGACGCGAGGAGGCCGTCAGGAGGTGACGTCCGTGACCGAGCAGGACAGGCTGCGCGAGGAGGAACGTCGGCTGCGCGAGGAGCGCCGGCTGCGACGGGCCGCGGTCACCGCCGTGAGCCACCAGGTCCCCGAGCCCGAGACCGAGGACGAGGCCGAGGACGACTCGGCACCGGCTCAGCGCATCGAGCAGCAGGCCATGTGGGTGGACCTGCAGATCCGCAAGGCGATAGCGCGCGGCGAGTTCGACAACCTCCCGGGGGCCGGCAAGCCGATCCGTGGCCTCGGCGAGACCCACGACCCGGACTGGTGGGTGAAGGGCCTCATCGAGCGGGAGAAGATCACGGGCGTCCTGCCGCCGGCCCTCGCGCTGCGCAAGGAGGATGCCGAGCTCGACGCACTGCTCGACCGGGAGACCACCGAGGACGGGGTGCGACGGGTGGTCGGCGAGTTCAACCGCCGCGTCGTCGAGGCCCGAAGGCAGCTCCTCGGCGGCCCTCCCGTGGTGACACCGACCCGGGACGCCGACGCCGAGATCGCGGCCTGGCGGGAACGTCGAGCCGAACGCCGAGAGCGACAGCGCCGCCAGCTCGCGGAGGCCGGAGCCAGGTCCGACGTACGCCCGCGCCGCCGATGGTGGCACCGAAACCGCTGACACTGCTCTCCTCCTGTCCGGCCGATCCGGTGTGAGCCAAGGACGGTCCGCAACCCACGAGAACCGTCCGCAGCTCACGTTCGAAGCGTGGGTACGGCGCGCCCGGTCAGCCCTCCTGCATGGGGATCCGGACCCCGCGCTCGGCGGCGACCGTGCTTGCCTCGTCGTAGCCGGCGTCGACGTGACGGATCACGCCCATGCCCGGGTCGTTGGTCAGCACCCGCTCGATCTTCTGCGCGGCGAGGTCGGTGCCGTCGGCGACGATCACCTGGCCGGCGTGGATGGAGCGACCCATCCCGACGCCGCCTCCGTGGTGGATCGACACCCAGGTGGCACCGCTCGCGGTGTTGACCAGGGCATTGAGCAGCGGCCAGTCCGCGATCGCGTCGGAGCCGTCGAGCATGCCCTCGGTCTCGCGGTACGGCGAGGCGACCGACCCGCAGTCCAGGTGGTCCCGACCGATCACGACCGGGGCCGACAGCTCGCCGGACGCCACCATCTCGTTGAACTTCAGGCCCGCGCGGTGCCGTTCGCCGTAGCCCAGCCAGCAGATCCGGGCCGGCAGGCCCTGGAAGTGCACCCGCTCACCGGCCATGGTGATCCACTTGTGCAGCCGCTCGTTGTCCGGGAACAGCTCGAGGATGGCCCGGTCGGTCGCGGCGATGTCGGCCGGGTCGCCGGACAGCGCAGCCCAGCGGAACGGGCCCTTGCCCTCACAGAACAGCGGGCGGATGTAGGCCGGCACGAAGCCGGGGAAGTCGAACGCCCTCACGTAGCCGGCCTTGCGGGCCTCGTCTCGGATCGAGTTGCCGTAGTCGAACACCTCGGCCCCGGCGTCCTGGAAACCGACCATGGCCTCGACGTGCCTGGCCATCGACTCCTGGGCCTGCGTGGTGAGG
>JBFIWG010000195.1:0-6679 GCA_041606495.1 Nocardioidaceae bacterium | reverse complement strand
GCGAGCAGCGCGTTGAGGTCGGCGAGCATGTCCTTGACCCGTTCCATCGCCTCGCGGTCCGAGGGGTCGTCTGAGCTGAGTGCCCGCTTCAGACCGGCGAACTGGGCGTCGAGCGCCTCCCGCCGAAGCATCTGCTGGATCGCGGCGTACGTCGCGGCCGCTTCCTCCGAGTGCCAGTCGTAGTCCGCGAGCGAGCGCATCGCTCCCGCCACGTCATCGGGAAGAGTGGACAGCTCGAGCTCCGCGAGCCGGGCCGCGTCGCCCTCCTCGCCGGCGAGGGTGTCCCGTTCCTGGGCGAGCGCCTGGTCGAGCGCGGCGCGAACCTGGTCGAGCGTGCCGGCGAGATCGCCGCGCCGGCGGGCCGATGTCCGCAGCCGTCGTACCCGCTCGGCGAGCTCGTCGAGGCCTCGCCGGCCGTTCAAGCCCTGGCGCATCAGGTCCCTGAGCGCCTCACGCAGCGACCCGCCGGCGAGGACCTCGTGGCCGATCTCGTCGACCGCCGCCCGGACGTCGTACGGCGGCGCCAGCGGATCAGGCCCGCCGTGCCACGGGCCGTAGCGGAACCGACGGCTGGGCATTACTCACGCACCGTAGATGGCCCGGCCGTCGACGGACTGCTTGTCGATCCGACGGGTCAGGTGCAACCCCTCGAGGACCAGCTCGACGCAGGCGGCTACGTGACCGACATCGGCGTCGTCGCCGTACCCGAGGCGGTCGAGCACCTTGGAGAGGCCCGGGATCGCGCCGAGCTGACCCAGCAGCTCCTGTGCCGCGACCAGCTCACCGGTCTCGACCGTCGCGCCCTCCGCGAAAAGCTCTGTGAACCCGGACAGGTCGAGACCGCCGACCCGGCTCCGGAACGTCTCCGCAGTCGCCACCCGCAGCAGATGGCGGACCACCTCGAGCTCGCGGCCCTCCTCGCCCATCTCGAACTCGACCTTGCCCAGCAGGGTCGGCAGAGCAGCCGGGACGTCACCGATCCGTGCAACGGCCTCCGGCTCCCCCACCCGGGCTGCGCGACGCAGCGCGGTAGCCGCGACGGTCTCCGCGGCGGCGATGGCGAACCTGGCGCTGACGCCGGAACGCTGGTCGATCGAGGAGGACTCGCGCAGGGCACGGGTGAGTCGCGCAACGACCTCCATCAGGTGCTCGGGTACGTCGGCCACGAGCACCGACTCCTGCGCGATGAGGCTGACCTCCTCCTCGACCTCGGCGGGGTAGTGCGTCCTGATCTCGGCGCCGAACCGGTCCTTGAGCGGGGTGATGATCCGGCCCCGGTTGGTGTAGTCCTCGGGGTTCGCCGTCGCCACGAGGAGCAGGTCCAGCGGCAGTCGAAGGGAGTAGCCGCGAACCTGGATGTCTCGCTCCTCCAGGACGTTGAACATCGCCACCTGGATCCGCTCGGCGAGGTCGGGCAGCTCGTTGAGCCCGAAGACCCCGCGGTTGGTCCGCGGCAGCAGCCCGTAGTGGACGGTCTCCGGGTCGCCCAGCGTGCGGCCCTCCGCGACCTTGACCGGATCGACGTCACCGACCAGGTCGCCGACACTGGTGTCGGGCGTGGCCAGCTTCTCGACGTACCTCTCGTCCCTGTGCCGCCAGGCGACCGGAAGCTCGTCGCCGAGCTCGGCCTCCAACCGGCGGCACCGCACGCAAACGGGTGCCATCGGGTCGTCGTGGATCTCACAACCCTCGACGACCGGGCTCCACTCGTCGAGCAGCCCCGCCAGAGTGCGCATCAACCTGGTCTTGCCCTGACCGCGCTCCCCGAGGAGAACCAGGTCATGTCCGGCGAGAAGGGCGCTCTCCAGCTGCGGGAGCACCGTCTCGTCGAAACCGACGATCCCCGGGAACCCCGACTCGCCGGCACGCAGCCGGCCCAAGAGGTTCTCGCGGATCTCTGTCTTGACCGAGCGAGACCGGTAGCCGGTCTCGATCAGGGCACCCCGTGCGCTGGGCTGGCTCATGGGCTCCACAGTAGGTCGCCCCTCCCAGCCGGGTCGACGCCTACGAAGTCCTGGCGGATCAGCTGACCCGTCCGGGCCAGGGGGGGGATCAGGGGACCTGTCCGCCTTGTCCGGGATTCCATAGTTTCAGGACCATCTGAGCTCGTTCACGTGACCCGATCGAAGGATTTTGTGGGTCTACGACCGGCGGTAACGTGGACGAATGGGAGTTCTGACCGCACGCAGCAGCCGTCTCGTGGCTGCGTGTACGTCGGCCCTCGGAGCCCTGCTGGTGGTCGCCTCGTGCGAGGTCGTGCGAGACCAGGCCGCAGTGGAAGAGCCCACCACGGCCGAGTCACCCTCGGTGAGCCCTTCGGAACCCGAGCCCACAGAGACCTCGCCCTCCCCGACTCCCTCTGGAGAGCCGGCCGTACTCCTCGCTGCCGGCGACATCGCCGAGTGCGGGGACGAAGGGGATGACCTGACGGCGAAGCTGGTCGAGGGGCTCGAGGGCACGATCGTGACACTCGGGGACAACGCTTACGACGACGGAACGCCGGAGCAGTTCGCGGAGTGCTACGCGCCGACCTGGGGCAAGTTCAAGGACCGCACCCTGCCCGCTCTGGGCAACCACGACTACCTAACCGAAGACGCCGAAGGCTATTTCGAGTACTTCGGTGACCGTGCGGGCGATCCCACCAAGGGCTACTACAGCGTCGACGTCGGCGACTGGCACCTCGTGATCCTCAACAGCAACTGCTCGGAAGTGGGCGGGTGTGGCACCGACTCACCGCAGGTGGAGTGGTTGCGCCAGGACCTCGAGGCGAGCGAGGCGCGGTGCACCGCAGCAGTCTGGCACCACCCGAGGTTCAGCTCGGGCCACCACGGCAGCGACGAGGACTACATCGCCTTCTGGCAGGCGTTGTACGACGCGGGCGCCGAGATCGTGATGAACGGGCACGACCACAACTACGAGCGGTTCGCACCGCAGAGCCCGCTCGGCGCACCGGACCCCGACCACGGCATCACCCAGTTCGTTGTCGGCACCGGCGGCAAGGGGCTTCGCGACATGGAGGCCATGGAGGCCAACACCGTCGTCCATGACACCGAGAACTGGGGGGTGCTCGAGCTGACCTTGCACGCGACCAGAGCGGACTTCAGGTTCGTACCCGTGGAAGGTGGCACCTTCACCGACAGCGGCAGCATCGAGTGCCACGACGGCCCCCGCGCTCTCGACGAGTGAGCCGTCGCCGACACAGAGCAACCTCTGCGCTTTTGTTGCACGGACGTGCGATTCTTTGCGCATGAGCGTGAAACTCGCCGAGATCGCGCAGCGCGCCGGCGTCAGTGTCGCCTCCGTGAGCCGCGTGCTCAACGACAAGCCGGGCGTCACGCCAAAGACGCGCGAGGCCGTCCTGACGGCCATCGACATCCTCGGTTACGAACGGCCCGCACGGCTGCGCCCGACCGTGGCCGGCCTGGTCGGGCTGATCATCCCCGAGCTCGAGAACCCGATCTTCCCGCGCTTCGCCCAGGTCGTGGAGACCACGCTGGCCCGACACGGCTACACGCCCGTTCTGTGCACGCAGAGCCTCGGCGGAGTGCACGAGGACGACTACGTGAAGACCCTGCTCGACCGCGGCGTGTCCGGGATCATCTTCGTCTCGGGGATGCACTCCAACATCGACAGCGACCCCGGCCGCTACCAGGCACTGGTCGAACGAGGGCTGCCGATCGTGCTGGTCAACGGCTTCGTGGACGGCGTCAAGGCGTCGTTCATCGCCACCGACGACACCGCCGCCGTCGACATCGCGGTGGGCTACCTGTCCGAGATGGGTCATCGGGACATCGGCCTGGCCCTCGGACAACCCCGGTACGTTCCGGTCCTGAGGCGCATCGACGGCTTTCGCGCAGCGATGCGCGCCCACGTCGACGAACGCCTCAGCGACGAGGACCTGGACTCGCTGATCGCCTGCACGGTCTACAGCGTCGAGGGCGGCGCGGCAGCTGCACACCACCTCCTGGACCGGGGGGTGACGGCCATCGCCTGCGGGTCGGACCTGATGGCGCTGGGTGCGATCCAGGCGGCACGCCAGCGGGGCCTTCAAGTCCCCCGCGACATCTCCGTCGTGGGCAGCGACGACAGCAAGCTCATCGAGTACACCGACCCGCCGCTGACCACCGTCCGCCAGCCGGTCGCCGCCATCGCCGACGCCGCAGCCGGGGCGCTGATCGACCAGATCGCCGGCCTCTCTGCCCCGCCCAACGAGCTTCTGTTCCGTCCCGAGCTCGTGGTCCGGCGCTCGACCGCCCGCGCGCCCGCGGCCGGCGTCGACCAGAGAGCGACACGTCCCGGTCTGTAACGGTTTTCGCTTGCTGCAACCGCACGCCATGGCGCAGACTTGGAACGTGACAATTTCTCCCACTACTTCTCCGGTCTGGCTCGACTCCCGTAGCACAGCACCGGCCCCGGACTGGTGGCGCACCGCCGTCATCTACCAGGTCTACCCACGCTCCTTTGCGGACGCCAACGGCGACGGCATCGGCGACCTGCCCGGCATCACCGCGCGACTGCCGCACCTGGCCGACCTGGGCGTCGACGCCGTGTGGCTGTCCCCCTTCTACGTCTCCCCCATGGCCGATGCCGGGTACGACGTCGCCGACTACCGCGACATCGACCCGTCCTTCGGCACCCTCGCCGACGCCGACGAGATGCTCGCCGCGGCCAAGCGCCACGGTCTCCGGGTCATCGTCGACCTGGTCCCCAACCACACCTCGGACGAGCACGCGTGGTTCCAGGCAGCTCTGTCCGCGGCCCCCGGCAGCCCCGAGCGCGCCCGATACATGTTCCACGACGGCCGAGGCGAGCACGGCGAGCTGCCGCCGAACTCGTGGCGCAGCGTCTTCGGCGGTCCCGCGTGGACCAGGATCACCGACAGCGACGGCACGCCGGGCCAGTGGTACCTCCACCTGTTCGACTCCAAGCAGCCTGACCTCAACTGGGAGAACCCCGAGGTCCGCGAGGAGTTCCTCGACATCCTGAGGTTCTGGCTGGACCGCGGCGTCGACGGCTTCCGCGTAGACGTGGCTCACGGCCTGATCAAGCAGGCCGGCCTCCCGGACTGGGACCACGACCAGGAGCTCCTGGAAGGCTCGAACGGCTCCGGCGCCCGACCGCCGATGTGGGACCAGGACGGTGTCCACGAGATCTACCGCGACTGGCGCAAGGTTCTCGACGAGTACGGCGACCGGATCCTCGTGGCCGAGGCCTGGGTAGAGCCGGCCGAGCGCCTGGCCCGCTACGTCCGCCCCGACGAGATGCACCAGGCATTCAACTTCGCCTACCTGACCGCGCCTTGGACGGCGCCTGCCCTTCGCTCGGGCGTGCAGAGCTCGCTGGCGGCGAACACCATCGCCGAGGCCCCCACGACGTGGGTGCTCAGCAACCACGACGTGGTTCGACACACCACCCGGCTCGGTCTGCCCGAGGGCACGCTGCGCTCGCACGGCAGCGGCGTCGGCGCCAACGATCCGCAGCCGGATGAGGAGCTCGGCCTGGTCCGTGGCCGCGCCGCCTCCGCGCTGATGCTGTCGTTGCCCGGTTCCGCCTACCTGTACCAGGGCGAGGAGCTCGGTCTTCCCGAGCACACCACCCTGCCCGACCACGTCCGGCTGGACCCGGCCTGGTTCCGGCACGGAGGCACTGTCGCCGGCCGCGACGGCTGCCGGGTCCCCATCCCGTGGGAGTCGGACGGCCCGTCGTACGGCTTCAACAGCACCGGCGAGGCCTGGCTCCCGCAGCCGGACGTCTTCGGCCGGTACGCCGTCGACGTCCAGCGTGGCGTCAAGGGCTCGACCTTGGAGCTGTACCGCACCGCGCTCCGACTGCGCCACGAGTACCGGTTGGGCGAGGGCGATCTCGAGTGGCCGAGCGGGTACGGCGACGACGTGGTGGCGTTCATCAGCCACACCCCCGTCGCGGACGTGACCGTGGTGACCAACCTGGGAGCCGAGCCGGTGACACTTCCGCACGGCATGCACGTGGTCCTGGCCAGCGGTGACCTCGACGAGCACGGCCGGGTGCCCACCGACGTGACCGTCTGGGCCAGCGAACTGTGAACTGACCAAGCCGGGCTCAACGCCCCCTGACGCATGACATGAGGACCTCCCCGCCCTTGGTGGGGAGGTCCTCGTGTCTCCAAGCATCGGCTCCCTGGTGGCCCACCGGGGTCACCCTCGTGGCCATGCAAAACGGACGGTGACTAGCCGGCGAAAACCCGTCCGGACACCCGAAGATCACGGGTTCGGCTCATTGCCCGCCCGGGTGCCGTGACTCGATGATTGTCGCGCCGGTCGCGAGCCCTCCGGGTCAGCGATCGGCGCCACTCAGCCGGCACACGGGGGTGCCCGATGCAGTCCACACCCTTACAGCACAGACGTCGACTCCACGCCGCCGCCGCAACGGTCCTCATCCTGCTGCTCTCGCCGTTGGCACTCGCCTCAGCACCTCTGCCGCGGGCGGCAGCGGCGACGTCCACGGTCGTGGCGGCAGCGGACGCGCACGTGCGGGCCGACAACCCGACCACCAACTACGGCACCGCCACCGGACTCCGCGTGGACGGCTCCCCGATCTCCAACGCCTACCTCCGCTTCGACGTCACCGGCCTCAACGAAGCACCCGGCAAGGCCACCCTGCGCGTCTACGCCAAGACCAGCAGCTCCAAGGGCGCCGACCT
>JBFIWG010000194.1:0-6705 GCA_041606495.1 Nocardioidaceae bacterium | reverse complement strand
GCACCAGGTCGACCCGACACAGGACTTCACCGTGCGCAGCGACTTGCCGTAGGCGTGGCCGGACTCGAAGCCGGCGTCCACCAGCCGCCGCCAGATCGCCGGCAGCTCCTCCATCCTCGCGCCGAGCAGGTCGATGCGCTGGCCGCCGGTGATCTTGGTGTAGAGGTTGAAGTCGCGGGCGACCTCGCCGATCACGATCAGCTTGTCCGGGGTGATCTCACCGCCGGGGATCCGCGGCACCACCGAGTAGGTGCCGTTGCGCTGGATGTTGGCGAGGTAGGCGTCGTTGGTGTCCTGCAGGGCCACCGCGCCCCCGTCGAGCACGTGCCCGTTGAGCTGGCTGGCCAGGATCGAGGCGATCGCGGGCTTGCAGATGTCGCATCCGCGACCCCGGCCGTGCGCGGTGACGATGTCGTCGAAGTGTCGGTAGCGGTGGACCGCGATGACGTCGAAGAGCTCCTGGCGGGACAGGTCGAAGTGCTCGCAGATCCCGGTCGCGACGACTTGGCCTCCCGCAGCGAGCCGTTCGTCGAGGAGGTTCTTCACCGTGGGCACGCAGCTGCCGCACGACGACCCCGCCTTGGTGCACTTCTTCAGGCACGCCACGGTGTCGCAGGAGCCGTCGTCGACCGCGCCACAGATGCTGGCCTTGGTCACGTTGTTGCAGCTGCAGACCACTGCCTCGTCGGGCATGCCGAGCTGAAGCGCGCCGCGGGCCGCGGGCAGGATCAGGTCCTCGGGGTTCTCCGGCAGTGCGATGCCGCTTGAGACCATCGGCCGCAGGATGCCGTACGCCGAGGCGTCGCCGACCAGGATCCCGCCGAGGAGACGGGACGCGGCCCCTTCCTCGTCGACGGAGACGACCAGCTTCTTGTACACGCCCGCGACAGCGTCGGCGTAGACCAGCTCGAGGGCCCCCGGGGTGGTCGCGAAGGCGTCCCCGAAGCTCGCGACGTCCACACCGAGCAGCTTCAGCTTGGTGGACATGTCCGCGCCGGTGAAGGTGCCGTCGCCGCCGAGCAGGCTGTCCACCACGACCTCGGCCATCGAGTAGCCGGGGGCGACCAGGCCGTACATCTTCCCGCCGGGAGCCGCGCACTCACCGACCGCGAAGATGTGCGGGTCCTCGGTGCGGCAGTGCTCGTCGACCAGGATCCCGCCGCGCTCGGCGACGGGTAGGCCGCAGTCACGAGCGAGCTGGTCGCGGGGCCGGATGCCGGCGGAGAACACGACGACCTCGGCGTCGATGGTCTCGCCGGCGACGGCCAGTCCCCCGACCCGGCCGTCGACGTCGACGACGCGCTCGGTGGCGCCACCGCAGTGCACCTGCACGCCGAGCTTCTCGATGTGGCGCACCAGGGAGGTGCCGCCGGCGTCGTCGAGCTGAACCGGCATCAGCCGGGGCGCCATCTCCACGACGTGGGTCTCCAGACCGAGCTGGACCAGGGCGTTCGCCGCCTCCAGGCCCAGCAGGCCGCCGCCGATGACCGCGCCGACCGTCGCGGAGCCGGCGGCCTCGCGGATCGCCTCCAGGTCCTCGATCGTGCGGTAGACGAAGCAGCCGTCGAGGTCGTGCCCGGGCACCGGCGGTACGAACGGTGCGGCGCCGGTGGCCAGGACGAGCACGTCGTAGCCGAGCCGCTCGCCGTCGCTGAGCGTGACGGTCCGGGCGTCCCGGTCGACGGCCTCGACCCTGGTGTTCAGGGCGAGCCGGACCCGCGGGTCGTCGTACACCCCGCCGGGCAGCAGCGACAGCTCGTCGGCGCTCTCGGCGGAGAAGAAGGAGGTCAGGGCGACCCGGTCGTAGGCCGGTCGCGGCTCCTCGCCGACCACCACGACGTCGTACCGCTCGGTCAGTCCGCGCTCGACCGCGGCCTGGACGAAGCGGTGTCCGACCATGCCGTGGCCGGCGACCACCAGCGTCTGTCGGAGATGCGTCATGGCCTGTCCTTTCGGGTTGCGTAGAACGTAGGGCTAGAAAGTTTTGGCTTGGTTTCTCAATGTTTCGCGGAGGAAAACGCTCGCTCACAAGCACCGGCCCCCTCCGGCTGTAACGCGGGGTCATGGTCGCTTTGCAAGCGTCACAACGCTTGTAGAGCGTCAATAACCCCGCGTTACAAGAGGGGTGGGGTTCGCCACGTCGGGCGGTCTCGCGGCCTCCAGCAGGCCGCAGACGGTCGCCTTGCAGCCGCCGCAGCCGGTCGTGGCGCGGGTGGTGGCGACGACCGTCGGCAGGTCCGGGCAGGCGCGGATCCGGCCGGCCGAGACACCAGCGCAGGCGCACACCTCGGCGTCGTCGGGCAGCGGCGCATGCACCGCCGGGGCGTCGCCCATCAGCAGCATGCCGGGCTCCTCGGGGCCCAGGACGGTACGACGGTCGAACAGCTGCGTCAGCAGGCCGACCCGGGACAGGTCACCGATCATCACCGCCGCCTCGACGACCCCGTCCCGGACCACCACCTTGCGGTAGGAGCCGCGGATCGGGTTGGCGACCTCGACGACCTGTCCCTCGGTGTGCTCGGGGTCGCCCATCACCGCGACGTCCAGGCCGGTGGCCCGCAGCCTGGCCACGATCCGCGACCCGTCGTACCGGCGGTCCTCCCCGGCCAGCACGTCGGCGAGCACCGCGGCCTGCTCCCACGCCGGTGGCACGAAGCCGGTGGTCCGGCCGTGGTGCTCGGCGCAGTCCCCGAGAGCGTGGATCCGGTCGTCGGTGACCGACCGCAGCGCCGAGTCGATGACGATTCCGCGGCGCACGAAGAGCCCGGCCCGCTTGGCGAGTGCTGTTGAGGGCCGCCCGCCTGCAGTGAGCACGACCAGGTCGGTGTCGAGCGTGTAGCCGTTGTCGAGCCGGACGCCCTCCTCGGTCATCCGGACCGCCCGGGAGTGGGTGTACACCTCGGTGCCGAGCTGGCGCAGGCTCTGCTTGAGCACGCCGCCGGCCTTCTCCCCCACCTGCGAGGCGAGCGGGTGCGAGCTGCCCTCGACGAGCTCCACGTCAAGCCCCCGCACGGCGAGCGCGCGAGCCACCTGGAGCCCG
This sequence comes from Nocardioidaceae bacterium, assembly GCA_041606495.1. Lineage (GTDB taxonomy): Bacteria > Actinomycetota > Actinomycetes > Propionibacteriales > Nocardioidaceae > Nocardioides_C. Next base: position 3,665 of record JBFIWG010000194.1, on the reverse strand, counting down.
AGCAGTCCGCCGCCGACCACCACTGCGCGCTTGGCGTCGGGCAGCGCACCGATCAGCCGCTGACAGTCGGCCATCGAGCGGAATGCGTGCACCTTCGGGTGCAGCCGGCCGTCACGCCCGACCAGCCCACGGATCGGCGGCAGGGTCGGGATCGAACCGGTGGCGAGCACCAGCCGGTCGTAGCCGAACCGGCGGTGGTCGTCGAGCACGACCTCGCGCGCTTCGCGGTCCACCTCGGCAACCCGTGCGCCGGTGACCAGGACGACCCCGTGCTCGTCGTACCAGCCGCGGTCACGCAGGGCCAGGTCGGAGCTGGGGTGGGTGCCCTCGAGCAGCGCGGACAGCAGGATCCGGTTGTACGCCGGCCCCGGCTCCTCGCCCACCACGGTGATGTCGAGGTCCGCGCCACGGGCGATGAGCTCCTCGACCAGACGTGTCGCGGCCATGCCGTTGCCGACGACGACGAGGCGTTCCCTAGCCACCGGCCACCGCCACGGGCGTGTCGACCCGCTCGAGCGAGGCGGCGCACACCTTGAACTCCGGCATCCGCGAGGCCGGGTCGAGCGCGTCGTTGGTGAGCTGGTTCGCGCCGACCCAGTGGAAGGGCAGGAAGACGGTGTCGGGACGGATCGTGCTGCTCAGACGCGCCGGTGCCGCCATCGCGCCGCGGCGGGTGCTGACCCGGACCAGGTCGCCGTCGTCGACCCCGAGCCGCGAGCCGAGCATCGGGTGCAGCTGCACGAACGGGCCGTCCTGGTCGAGCTCACGGATCCTTCGGGTCTGCGCCCCGGACTGGTACTGCGCCAGCACCCTGCCGGTGGTCAGGTGCAGCGGGTACCTCTCGTCCGGCTGCTCGGCCGCGCCCCGGTGCCGCACCGGGTGGAAGCGGGCGCGACCGTCGGGTGTGGCGAAGCGCTCAAGGAACATCCGCTCGGTGCCGGGATGGTCGGCGGTCGGGCAGGGCCAGAACACGCCGAGCTCATCCGCGATCCGCTCGTAGGAGATCCCGGCGTAGTCGGCCGGTCCGCCGGCGGAGGCCCGACCGAGCTCGTCGAAGATCCGCTCCGGATCGGTGTCGAAGGCGATGGGTGAGGCGAGCCTTTCGGCCAGCCCGCGCAGGATGTCCAGGTCGCTGCGGACCCCCTCGGGCGGGTCGATCGCCTTGCGTCGCAGGATCACCCGGCCCTCGAGGTTGGTCATCGTGCCCGTCTCCTCGGCCCACTGGGTCACCGGGAGCACGACGTCGGCCCGGGCCGCGGTCTCGGACATCACGAAGTCCGCGACACACAGGAAGTCCAGGGCGTCGAGCCTGCTGGTGACGTGGTTGGCGTTCGGCGCCGAGACCACGATGTTCGAGCCGAACACCAGCAGGCCGCGGGCGCCGTCGTCGGTGCCGAGGGCGTCGAGGAGCTCGTAGGCCGACTTGCCCTTGCCGGGCAGGGTTTCCGGGTCGATCCCCCAGACACCCGCGACGTGTTCACGTGCGGCCGGATCCTCGATGCTCCGGTAGCCGGGCAGCTGGTCGGCCTTCTGCCCGTGCTCCCGGCCGCCTTGACCGTTGCCCTGTCCGGTGAGGCAGCCGTACCCGGAGTGCGGCCTCCCGCACTGCCCGAGGGCGAGGGCGAGGTTGATCCACGCCAGCACGGTGTCCGAGCCCTGGGCGTGCTGCTCGGCCCCGCGGGCGGTCAGCACGATCACCGAGTCCGCCTCGCCGAGCAGCTTCGCCAGCGACCGGACGTCGTCTGCGGCGACGCCGGTGATCCGTTCGGTGAGCTCCGGCCAGGACGCGGCGACATCGCGGCGTACCTGGTCGAAGCCGGTGGTGCGTGCAGCGACGTACTCCTCGTCGACCCAGCCGCCGGCGACCACCGCGTGCAGGATGCCCTGGGCCAGGGCGAGGTCGGTGCCGGGGACGGGCTGGACGAACACGTCGGCGCGGTCGGCGGTGGCGGTACGACGCGGGTCGACCACCACCACGGTGCCACCCCGCTCCCGTAGCGCGTCGAGATGCCGCGCGGCCGGCGGAGCGGTCTCGGCCAGGTTGGAACCGACCAGGACGAGTACGTCGGTCCGCTCGATGTCGCTGAGCGGGAACGGCAGGCCGCGGTCCACCCCGAAGGCGCGGGTACCCGCCGACGCGGCCGAGGACATGCACCACCGGCCGTTGTAGTCGATGGCGCTGGTGCCGAGAGCGACCCGTGCGAACTTGCCGAGCTGGTAGGCCTTCTCGTTGGTGAGGCCCCCGCCGCCGAACACCGCAACCGCGTCCTTGCCGTGATCTCCCTGGATGTCTCGGAGCCGGGCGGCGACGTGGTCGAGGGCCTCGTCCCACGTCGCCGCCTCGAAGCTGCCGGTCAGCGGGTTCCTGACCAGCGGGGTGGTGATCCGCTCGCGGTCACGGAGCAGCGCAGGGCTGGTCCAACCCTTGCGGCACATGCCGCCCTGGTTGGTCGGGAACTCGTCCCAGGTGTCCACGACCGTCTCGCGGCCGCGGCGGGTCAGCTGCATCCCACACTGCAGTGAGCAGTAGGGACAGTGTGTCCTGGTTCCCATCCTGCCTCTCCCTTTCCGTTGAGCCGGGGGTTCTGCCCCGTTGAGCCGGGGGTTCTGCCCCGTTGAGCCGGGCGTTCTGCCGGCTTCAGCCGCGGGTTCTGCCGGGTTCAGACGCGCGCGGCAGCCAGGCTCGGCACCTGTCGCACCAGCACGCGGCTGCGCAGGTAGCACCACCACGTCACCAACGAGCAGGCTGCGTAGAACACGACGAACCCGTAGAGCGCGGCCTCGATGCCTCCGGTGTTGTTGATCGAGATGCCGAACGAGCGCGGGATCAGGAAGCCGCCGTACGCACCGATCGCTGAGATCACGCCGAGGGCCGCGGCGCTCTGCACCTTCGCCGACTGGCGTGCCTCGGGGCCGTCGCCGGAACGGGCTCGGAAGATCGCGGGGATCATCCGGTACGTCGTGCCGTTGCCGATGCCGCTGAGGCTGAAGAGCACCATGAACGCGAGCAGGAACGACACGAACGAGTGCGCCTGAACCGACCAGATCACCCACAGCACGCCGAGACCCATCGCCGCGAACGTGGCCGCAGTGATGCGTGCGCCGCCCCACCGGTCCGCGGCGAGACCACCGAGCGGCCGAACCAGCGAGCCAACCAGTGCACCGAGGAACGCGTACTTGCCGGTGACCTCGGGGAACTGTGTCGACATGAGCAGCGGCATCGCGGCGCCGTACCCGATGAACGAGCCGAACGTCCCGATGTAGAGGAACGACATGATCCAGGTCTGCCTGTCCTTGGCGACCGCCATCTGGGCACGCATCGGCGACTTGGCCGTCGACAGGTTGTCCATGAACAGCCAGGCGCCGACGGCCGCGACCAGCGCGAGCGGAGCCCAGACCAGCGCGACGTTCTCCAGGTTGATCGCCGATGCGGCGCCCACCACCGAGACACCGACGACGAAGGGGGTGATGAACTGCACCGTACTGACGCCGATGTTCCCGCCGGCCGCGTTCAGGCCGAGGGCGAACCCCTTCTTGGCGTCGGGGTAGAAGTACGAGATGTTCGCCATGCTGGAGGCGAAGTTGCCTCCACCGAGACCGGCCGTAACTGCCGCGACCACGAAGACCCAGTACGGCGTGGCGGGGTTCGACACCGCGAACACGAG
>JBFIWG010000193.1:0-6726 GCA_041606495.1 Nocardioidaceae bacterium | reverse complement strand
GGTCACCGTCGAGGATGACGTGCTGCCAGTCGAGGTGCGCGGTGTCCTCGAGCACGTCGGCCGGGTAGCTGGCCTTGAGCAGCGGGTCCAGGAACACCCGGTTCTGCAGACCGTCGATCCGACGGGCCGCGTCGACGTCGACCGGGTCCTGGGGGTCGGCCGGCTCGGCGTGGGTCAGGTTCAGCGTGATGCCGAGGGTCGCGCCGGGCTGGCGACGGCGGATCTCGTTGGTCACCATGCCGTGGCCCAGCAGCATGTGGTGCGCCGCGGCCAGGCCCGCCCCTCCCTCCTGGCGGCCGGGCGCGTGCTGGCCGCCGGTGTACCCGAGGAAGGCGGAGCACCACGGCTCGTTGAACGTGGTCCACACGCTGACCCGGTCCTGGAGTGCCTCGTGGACGGTGAGGGCGTACTCCGCGAAGCGCTCGGTGGTGTCCCGGTTCGTCCAGCCGCCCCGCTCCTCGAGAGCCTGGGGGAGGTCCCAGTGGTACAGGGTCACCCAGGGCAGGATCTCTTGGGAGAGCAGCTCGTCGACGAGCCGGTCGTAGAACGCCAGGCCGGCCGGGTTGACCGGGCCGCCGTCCGGACGGACCCGCGGCCAGGCCACCGAGAACCGGTACGAGCCCAGGTTCAGGGCCCGCATCATCGCGACGTCGTCGCGGTAGCGGTGGTAGTGGTCGTCGGCCACCTCGCCGTTGTCGCCTCCGAGGACCGCTCCGGGAATCCGGCAGAACTCGTCCCAGATGCTGTCGGTGCGGCCGTCCTCCTTGCTGGCTCCCTCGATCTGGAAGGACGCAGTCGCGCTGCCCCACAGGAAGCCCGGGGGGAATGCGACGGGGGTGTTGGACGTGGTGGTCATCCCTTGACGGCTCCTGCCATGATCCCGGACACCAGGTGGCGGCCGGCGAGAACGAATAGAACGAGAAGAGGAATCGTCGAGAGCACGGCCCCGGCGAGAACCAGGCTGTAGTCGACGTAGTAGCCGCTCTGCAGCTGCTGGAGAGCGATCTGCACCGTTGGGTTGCTGGCGGGCAGCACGATCAACGGCCAGAAGAAGTCGGTCCAGGTGGCCATGAAGGTGAACAGGCCGAGGATGGCTGCGGCCGGTCGTGCTGCAGGCACCGCCACGTGCCAGAAGGTGCGGATCATCGAGCAGCCGTCGACGCGGGCCGCCTCGATGAGTTCTTCCGGGAGGGCGTCGAGGAGGTACTGCCGCATGAAGAAGACGCCGAACGCCGTCACCAGGCCGGGGACGATAACTGCCCATAGCGTTCCGGTCCAGCCGAGCTTCGCCATCACGATGAACAGCGGGATGACGCCGAGCTGCGTCGGCACGGCCAGGGTGGCCACGACAAAGACCATCAGCGGGTCACGGCCGCGGAAGCGCAGCTTGGCGAACGCGAAGCCCGCCAGTGTGGAGAAGAACACCACCGACGACGCAACCACCGTGGAGACGATGAGGCTGTTGACCAGGGCCTTCCAGAACGCCACGGCGCCGAACACCCGGCTGGCGTTCTCGAAGAAGTAGCCGCCCGGAAGCAGCGGTGGCAGCGACTTGGTCATCACGTCGGCCTGGTGCGAGCCGACAAGGAACGACCAGTACAGCGGGAACATCGAGCCCAGCGCGAAGGCGAAGAGCAGGCCGTAGACGAGGAATCCGGGTCGACGTGTCATCGTCGGCCTCCAGCGGTTGCGATGCGTCGGGTCAGAAGCAGGTTGAGCAGAGCGATCAGCACGATGACCAGGAACAGGATCCAGGCGACTGCGGCGGCCATTCCGAGGTCACGCACGCGCCAGCCGAGCTCCCAGAGGTACATCGTGATCGTCTGGAACTGGCGGTCCGAGCCGCCGAGACCGGCACTGTCGAAGAGGCGGGGCTCGGCGAAGATCTGCAGACCACCGATCGTGGAGGTGATGACCACGAAGATGATGGTGGGGCGCAGCATGGGCACCGTGATCGAGAGGAACTGCCGGATCTTGTTGGCGCCGTCGATCGCCGCTGCTTCGTACATGTCACGCGGGATCGCCTGCATCGCTGCCAGGAAGATGAGCGCGTTGTAGCCGGTCCAGCGCCAGTTCACCATCGTCGCGATCGCGAGGTGGCTCGGCAGCGTGTCGACGTGCCAGCGGATCGCGTCCAGACCGATCGCCTCCAGGCCCTGGTTGATCAGGCCGAAGCGGTCACCGAACAGGTTGCCGAAGATCAGGGCCACCGCGACCGGTGCCACGACGTACGGCACCAGGATGCTCATCCGCCAGAAGGTCTTGCCGCGCAGCTGGCTGTCCAGCAGGGCGGCCAGGCCCAGGGCGATCAGGATCTGCGGACCCGAGGACAGGAGGAAGATGCTGAAGGTGTTGCGCAGCGAGTTCCAGAAGAAACGGTCTTCGAGGACCCGGCGGAAGTTGTCGAGCCCGATGAACTCGCCCTGGCCGCCGAGCAACCCCCACTCGTGCACCGACACGTAGGCGGTGTACAGCAGAGGGAACAGTCCGAAGACCGTGAAGAGCAGGAAGAACGGGGAGATGTAGAGGTACGGGGAAATCTTGAAGTCCCAGTGGGACACCGTCTGGCTGAACGCCACCCGGCGCGGTGAGCGCGGCGGCAGAGGGGCCCCGGGGAGCCCCGCGAGTGCGGGGCCCCCCTGGCTCTCCCTCGACAGGCTTGTCGGGCTGGCCATGGTCAGATCAGCCGAGACGGTCGACGTCGCTCAGGAAGGAGCTCCACGCCTCGTCGGCGCTCTCCTTGCCCTCGTCAACGCGCTGGATGGCCTGCTGGAACGCGATGTTGATGTCGGCGTAGCGGGGACCCTTGTGGGGGATGAACGCCACTGCCTCGGCGCGGTCGGCGAGGATCTCACCGGTGGGCGCGTTGTTGAAGAACTTGTTGGTGGTCTCGAGCAGCACCGGGTCGGCCAGCGCCTCGTTCTGGCTCGGGAACGTGCCCTTGCTCTGGAAGGCCTTGATCTGCTGCTCCGGAGCGGTCAGCCAGGCGGCCAGCGCCTTGGCCTCCTCGGGGTGCTCGGACTGGCTCGGCACCGTGAGGTAAGAGCCACCCCAGTTGCCGCCCCCACCGGGGAAGACGTTGGCGATGTCCCAGCCCTTGACGCCGGCGGCGTTGCCCTCGATCACACCGAGCATCCAGCCGGGGCAGGCCATCGTGGCGAAGCCGTCGTTCTGGAACGCGGCGGCCCAGTCCTCGCTCCACTGCGTGAGCTTGGTGGACAGGCCCTCCTCGGACAGCGAGGTCACCGTCTCGAAGATCTCCTTGACCTCGGGGTTCTCGCCGGCGATCACGTTGTTCTCGGCGTCCTCGTAGGCGAACTCGACCTGGTTCACCATCGCCTGAGCGGTCGCGCCGGAGGCGTCGTACCAGGCGGTCTCCGGCATCTTCTGGACGAAGTCGCGGCCGGCGGCGAAGTAGTCGTCCCAGGTGCCGAACATCGCGGCGACCTTGTCGCGATCCGTGGGCAGGCCTGCCTTCTCGAACAGGTCGGCGCGGTAGCAGATGCCCTCGGGTCCGATGTCGGTGCCGTAGCCGATCAGCTTGCCGTCGGGGGTCGTGGCGGCCTCGGTCTTCCAGTCCAGCCAACGACCCTCGAGCGCGGGGTCGGACAGGTCGACGAAGGCGTCGGACTGCTCCACGAGGGCCGACAGCCAGTCGACCTCGACGGCCTCGATGTCAGAGAGCCCGGAACCGGCAGCGAGCTTGGTGTAGAGGTTGTCCTGGTGCTCGTTGGCGGTGCCGGCCTTCTTGTGCTCGACGTCGATGTTGGGGTTGAGCTGCTCGTACTCCTTGATGAGCTCCTCGTACCCGAACTCGTTGAACGTGGCGATCGACAGCGTGATCTTGCCGTTGTCGCCCGACGAGGCTTCGGTTCCGCCGCCACAGGCCGCGGTGAGGCTCAGACCGATCGCGGTGAGCGCGCCGAGAGCGACCTTGCTGCGCTTCCTGAAGGGGTGCTGCACGTTGACTCCCTGTTGTTCGGGGCCAGCCGGTGGTCTGGGCTGGTGCCGGGCGGAAGCCTCTGATCCTGGCATGTGCAAGTGTGAGAGCGCTTCCATGAATGTGTTCCGGAAAAGATGACACGGGCCACAGGAAGTGTCAAGGATGCGCTAGAAAGTGGTCTGGTCAGGATGGAAGCGCGTCCACTTGTCCGCACTCAGACGACGCGGGCGGGCTCCCCGGTCTCGCTCACCATCGGCCGACCGGTCGTAGCCCAGTCCAGCATCCCGCCGTCGAGGTTGACCGCGTCGCGACCCTGGGCCTGGAGGTAGGCCACCGCCTGGGCGGACCGCCCGCCGACTCGGCACACGACGAGCAGCTGCTGGTCGGGGAGCTCCTCGAGGCGGGCGGGCAGGTCCATGAGTGGGATGTGCCGCGCACCGTCGATGTGGCCGTGCTGCCACTCGATGTTCTCCCGGACGTCCAGCACCTGGAGGCCCTCAGGAAGCGGGTTCGGCACTGCGGTGATGTCGACGGCAGGGACGGAGGCGTGGTCCATAAGCAACAAAACTACTTCAAGAGCTTGGACAGGCGGCGGTCAGCGAGGATCTTGCCGCCGGTCTGACAGGTCGGGCAGTACTGCAGCGAGGAGTCGGCGAAGGAGACCTCACGCACGGTGTCGCCGCAGACCGGGCACACTTCGCCCTTGCGGCCGTGCACCGCCATGTGGCTCTTCTTCTCGCCCTTGAGCTCCGATGCTGCCAGTCCGCGGGACCGCTCGACCGCGTCGCCGAGCACGTCCCTGATCGCGTCGTACAACACCTGCAGCTCCTCGCCCTCGATGCTCGAGGCGGGCTTGAACGGGGACATTCGTGCTGCGTGCAGCAGCTCGTCGGAGTAGGCGTTGCCGATGCCGGCGATGGTGCCCTGGTGCCTGAGCACACCCTTGATCTGGGCGCGGCCGGCGTCGGAGAGGATTCCGTGGAGCACGTCGACGGTGAACTCGTCGGAGAGCGGGTCCGGCCCGAGGCTGGCGATGCCGGGTACCTCGTCGGGGGCACGCACCACGTAGATCGCGAGCCGTTTCTGGGTCCCGGCCTCGGTGATGTCCAGGCCGGCCCCGTTGTCGAGGACCACCCGAGCCGCCAGAGGCGACTTGTTGCTCGGTTTCGGGGGCAGCTGCGGGACCTCGTCGCGCCAGCGCACCCAGCCGGCTCGGGACAGGTGCACCACCAGGTGCAGGCCGGACGCGGTGATGTCGAGGAACTTCCCGTGCCGGGTCACGTCCTCGACCAGGAGGCCGTGCATCGCGGACAGGGGAGGGTCGAACGTCTTCAGCGCGCTGAACGCGGCGATGTCGATCCGGACGATGGCTCGGTCCTGCAGCCGCTCGCGCAGGTCCTGCGAGAGCGCCTCCACCTCGGGCAGCTCGGGCACAGGCCCAATATAGGCGGGCGACCGATTCGGCTGGCCCCAATGAGCTACTGACAGGGGCGGGCGTTATGCGCAGAATGGGACGTATGCAGATCGCGACCCACCTTCCAGCGGCCGGAGACGTGTTCCTCGACGCTCGTGGTGGGGCGCGAGCCCTCCGGGTCTCCTGGCACACCGAGGCAGGTCTCGTGGTCCTGTCCTTGTGGCGCGACGGCGTCTGCGCCGGTACGTTCCGGCTGTCCGTAGCCGAGGTGCCGGACCTGATCGAGATCCTGCGAGCCGGCCTGGACCGGGCGTACGACGGCGCACGGTCGGCCGCGCACGACTCGATCGTCCCGGGCCTCCATGCCACCGGCGAGATAGCAGGCTGATCGAGTCCCGGTCAGAACACGATCAGCAGCGAGGTGGTGGCGAGCGCGACCAGAGCAAGTGATCCGATCCCGAGGGCCACCCAGGCGGCGATGAGCATGGTCTGGGTGTGGTCGGTCTCTCCCGAGCGGTAGACGAGCATCCGGATCATTCCGACGGGCAGGGCCGTCAGCGTGATCAGAAGGCTGAGCGTCCAGGCGATCTGCAGGCTGCTCATCGTTCTCCCCCTCGCTTCGGACGGTCACCACTCGGGTGTCGGCTCTCGTCCCATCATGATCACCCGCGGCGACGGGGGAGCGGTCCCCTCTACACGTCACTACGACTCGCTAGCGAAATCTAAGGTTTCCCCTATATAGGTGGATACAGTCGCATCGTGGACCCAGTGAGGAACCCTTACGCCCCCGGAGCCGGTCAGCGACCGCCCGAGCTGGCTGGACGTGACCGCGAGCTGCGCCAGTTCGAGGTGACTCTGGAACGGGTCGCCGCGGGTCGCCCGGAGCGGTCGATGGTGCTGTCCGGCCTGCGCGGGGTCGGCAAGACGGTGCTGCTCAACGCGCTGAGGAGTCAGGCCGTCAAGCGCGCTTGGGGCACCGGCAAGATCGAGGCTCGCCCTGACCAGTCGCTCAGGCTCCCGCTGGCCCAGGCCGTGCACGCCGCCGTGCGCGAGGTCGCCCACCGACACCGTGACCCAGAACGTGTCGACGCAGTGGCGGGGGTGCTGAAGTCCTTCGCACTGCGCACCCGGCTCGAGGACCGGAAGGGGATCCGCTGGCAGCCGCCCACCGACGTGCCGGCGACCCGCGGTCGCGCGGACTCGGGTGACCTGGAGCTCGACCTGATCGAGCTGTTCACCGACGTGGCCGAGCTGGCGGGGGATCTCGGGGTCGGAATCGGGCTGTTCATCGACGAGATGCAGGACATCCCGCTGCCCGAGCTGGCCGCCCTGTGCGGCGCCTGCCACGAGATCAGCCAACAGGGTGCGC
>JBFIWG010000192.1:0-6763 GCA_041606495.1 Nocardioidaceae bacterium | reverse complement strand
CGATGCCGAGCTGCACCGGGTCGCCGGAGTCCCGGCGCCGCTTCTGCTCGGCCCGCAGCTCGTCGTACCCGAAGTTGGCCCTGGCCTTCTCGGTGGCGGCCTCGTAGTTGCCGGAGTCGTACTCGAGGCCGGCGACCGTGGTGAAGGGGAACTCCTCGTGCTTGATCCAGTTCTTCTCGCGCAGCTCGAGGGGGTCCACGCCGAGGTGGGCGGCCAGGTCGTCCATCAGCCGCTCGATGGCGAAGGTGGCCTCCGGCCTGCCGGCGCCGCGGTAGGCGTCGGTCCAGGTCTTGTTGGTGAACACCGGCGTGCAGTTGAACTGGTACGCCCCGAACTTGTAGATCCCGTTGAACATGAACGCGCCCAACACCGGGGTGCCGCCACCGAGCAGCGACACGTAGGAGCCCAGGTCCACCAGCAGGTCCACCTTGAGCCCGGTGACGGTGCCGTCCTTCTTCGCGGCGAGCGTCAGCCGCTGCCACTGGTCGCGACCGTGGTGGCCGGCCATCAGCGACTCCGAGCGGGTCTCGGTGTACTTGCACGGCTTGCCCACCCGCCGCGCCACCAGGAAGGTGATGAACTCCTCGGGCGTGACCTGGAGCTTGCCCCCGAAACCGCCACCGACGTCGGGAGCGATCACCCGCAGCTTGGACTCCGGTACGCCCAGGCTCATCGCCATCAACAACCGCACGATGTGCGGGATCTGCGTGGACGACCAGACGGTGTACTGCTCCCCGGTGGGGTCGACCACCACCGAACGGGGCTCCATGAACGCTGGGATGAGGCGCTGCTGGCGGTACTCCCGCTCGAGCAGGATGCCGTTCTCGCGGGCCTCGGCAATGGCGTCGTCGACCGAGCCGCCAGAGCCTGCGGCGGCAGAGTCGAACTGCCAGTGCGAGGAGATGTTGGTGCCCAGGTCGGGGTGCACGAGCACCTTGTCCTCGGCGGCCTCCTTGAGGTCGAGCACGGCGGGCAGCTCGTCGTAGTCCACGTCGACCAGCTCTGCCGCGTCCCGTGCCGCAGCGGCCGAGCGTGCCACCACGACGGCCACCACCTCACCCGCGAACGTCACCCGGTCCACCGCGATGGACGGGTGGTTGGGCGTCTTCTGGTCGGTGGTGATCGGCCAGGCGTTGGGCAGGGTCCCCTGCTCATCGGCCACGTCGGCACCGGTGACCACCGCGACCACGTTGGGGGCGGCCTTCGCCTCCGACACGTCGACGCCGGTGATCCGTGCGTGTGCGAACGGGCTGCGCACCATCGCGAGGTGCAGCATCCCCGGCAGCACGATGTTGTCCGTCCACCTGGTCCGGCCGGTGATCAGCCGGGCGTCCTCCTTGCGCGTGCGCGCGTTCCCGATCTCCTTGCCGGGACGGTCCTCGGTGACGGTCATGCCGATGCACCCGACCCTTCTGCGGCAGCGCTCCGCACGGCCTTGACGATGTTCTGGTAGCCCGTGCACCTGCACAGGTTGCCCTCGAGGCCGACCCGGATCTCTTCCTCGGACGGGTCGGCGTTGTCGTTGAGCAGGTCGACCGCCTGCATGATCATGCCGGGCGTGCAGAAGCCGCACTGCAGGGCGTGGCATTCGTTGAAGGCCTTCTGAACGCGATGAAGCTCGCCGTTCCCGGCGAGCCCCTCGATCGTGGTTACCTCATGCCCGTCGGCCTGGACGGCGAGCATGTTGCAGGACTTCACGCTCTTCCCGTCGAGGTGCACCGTGCAGGCACCGCAGTTGCTGGTGTCGCAGCCGATCACGGTGCCGACCTTGCCGAGCTGCTCACGTAGGTAGTGCACGAGCAGCGTGCGTGGCTCGACGTCGTCGGAGTACGAGGCCCCGTCGACGGTGACGTTGATACGGGTCATGGATGGACTCCCGGTAGGTGTGAGTGCGAGAGTCCGATCGTTGCGGGTTTAACAGGTTGTGACAAGGGTCACTCGACCCGAGTTCTCAGGTCCGAGCGGCCTCGTCGAGGCTGCCCGCGAGCGTCCCGTGGTGGATCGGTCCTCGCTCCTCTGCAAGACGTCCGCCGCGGCCACCCCACCGCAGCGCGATGATCTCCGCGGCGATGCTGACCGCCGTCTCCTCCGGGGTGCGCGCTCCCAGGTCGAGGCCGATGGGCGAGGACAGCCGGCCGATCTCCTCCTCGGTCAGGCCCGCCTCACGGAGCCGGGCGAGCCGGTCCTCGTGGGTACGCCGCGATCCCATCGCCCCGACGTACGCGACGTGCGGAAGGCGCAGCGCGACCTCGAGCAGCGGTACGTCGAACTTGGGGTCATGGGTCAGCACGCACATGACGGTGCGCTCATCGATGCGGCCGGCCTCGACCTCGGCGGCGAGGTACCGGTGTGGCCAGTCCACGACGACCTCGTCCGCGAACGGGAACCGCGACCTGGTCGCGAACACCGGCCGCGCGTCGCACACGGTCACCCGGTAACCCAGGAACGCGCCCTGCTTCGCAACCGCCGCGGCGAAGTCGATCGCGCCGAAGACCAGCATCCGGGGTGGCGGCGCGAACGACCACACGAAGACGCGCATGCCCTCCCCTCGTCGCTCGCCGTCGGGGCCGTAGGTCAGCGTCTCGTTGCGTCCCGCGGCGAGCAGGCCGCGGACATCGTCGACGACGGCGTCGTTCGCGCGGGCGCTGCCCAGGGACCCCGACACCAGGTGCTCGGCCTCGTCGCCGCCGTCCTCAGGGCGTACGACGATCCGTCGACCGACCCACGCCGGGTCGGGATGTGCGATGACGGTGGCCACCGCAACCGGACGGTCGTTGGCGATGTCCTCGGCGATCTCGCCCAGCTCGGGGAACGTGGACCGGTTCACCTTCTCCACGAACACGTCGAGGATCCCGCCGCAGGTCAGTCCGACGGCGAACGCGTCGTCATCGCTGACGCCGTACCTCTGGAGCACCGGCTCGCCCGATCCGACCACGGTCTCGGCCAGCTCGTAGACCGCGCCCTCGACGCAGCCACCGGACACGGAGCCGACGGCCTCACCTTCGGGTCCGACCAGCATCGAGGCGCCCGCGGGCCGAGGAGCGGAGGCGAACGTCGCCACCACGGTGCCGACCCCGATCGTCTCGCCGGCTTCCCACCAGCGCATCAGCTCAGGCAACACCTCACGCATCTGCGACCACCTCGATCAGCTCCGCGAACGTAGCCATCGAGTGACCGGCTACGAAATCGTCAACGTAGGGCAGGGCGGCCACGATTCCCTGCTGGATGGGCTGGTAGCCCTCCTTGCCCCGGTGCGGGTTCACCCACACCACGTGGTGCGCGAGCCGGCGCAGGCGGCGCATCTGCTCGGCCAGCAGCGCGGAGTCGCCGCGCTCCCAGCCGTCGCTGAACACGACCACCACCGAGCCGCGGGCCAGCCCGCGCTGCCCCCAACGGTCCAGGAAGACCTTCATCGTCTCCCCGAGCAGGGTGCCGCCCGACCAGTCCGGGACCGTCTCGCCGGCCGCGATGATCGCGCGCTCCGGATCGCGAAGTCGCATCGCGCGGGTGATGTGGGTGAGCCGGGTGCCGATCGTGAAGACCTCGACGCCCTCGCTCGGACGCGTTGCCTTGATCTCGTGGGCGAACGTGTGCGCGAGCCGGAGCAGCGCGTCGGCGTACGCGCTCATCGAACCGGACACGTCGATCAGCAGCACGATCCGGCGGGGTCGCGTGGCCTTGCGGCGCCACGCGATCTCGGCCGGCTCCCCCATCCGCTGGAGCATCCGTCGCAGCGTGCGATGCGCGTCGACGTCACCGCGGTGCCAGGCGGTACGCCGGTTCGCCTGCCGACGCGGCGCCCGAGGGTGCAGCGTCGAGAACAGTGCGGCAAGACGGGCCTTGTCCGCGGGTGCCATCTCGGCGATGTCGCGGTGCCGCAGCACCTCCTGCGCGCTGGCGAGCGCCTGCACCTCGTCCTCGGGCTCCCGCTCGCCGTCGCCGCCGGCCGCGTCCTCGCCGAGGTCGGCCGCGGTCACCGTCCGGTCCGGCTGCTCGCGCGGGCCGCGGGTGGTGTTCTGGGTGAGGAACCAGGCGGTGAACACCTGGTCGTAGCGGTCGAGGTCGTCGGGTCCCGAGCACAGGGTGGTGCGTCCGGCCCAGTACGTCGCGCGCTGGTCGTCGAGCCCGATCACCGCGACCGCCTCGAGGTAGCTCTGCGCACGGTCCGGGGTCACCGGGACACCCGCCGCGCGCAGCGCCCGGGTGAAACCGAGCAGCAGCTCGTCGGCCTCGTGCAGCACGACGCTCATCGGCTCACCCCGCCAGCATCCGGTCCAGCGCCTTGCGCACACGCTCAGCGTCCTCGCGGTACTTCACCACCGCGCCCAGCGTTGCCGCAGCGGTCTCCACGTCGAGCTCGGTCGTGCCGAGCTGCTCCAGCGCCCGGGCCCAGTCGAGCGTCTCCGCGACACCCGGCGGCTTGAGCAGGTCGTCCCGCGCACGCAGCTGCTGCACCAGGGTGACCACCTGACGCGCCAGGTCCTCGGAGACCTCCGGCGCACGTGTGCGGACGATCTCCACCTCGCGCTGCAGCCCCGGGTGCTCGATCCAGTGGTAGAGGCAGCGCCGCTTCAGGGCGTCGTGAATCTCGCGGGTCCGGTTCGAGGTGAGCACGACGATCGGTGGCGTCGACGCGGTGACCGTGCCGAGCTCGGGGATGGTGACCTGGTACGTCGAGAGCACCTCGAGCAGGAACGCCTCGAACTCGTCATCAGCGCGGTCGATCTCGTCCACGAGCAGCACCGCCGGGCTCTCCCGCAGCGCACGGAGCACGGGACGGGCGAGCAGGAACCGCTCGTCGAACAGCGACTTCTCGACCTCCTCGACGTCCGCCCCTCCGCTGGCCGCCTCGACCGCGCGCAGGTGCAGGATCTGCCGGGGGAAGTCCCAGTCGTAGAGCGCCTGGCTGGCGTCGATGCCTTCGTAGCACTGCAACCGGATCAGCGGCAGCTCGAGCGCCTCCGCGATCGCCTCGGCGAGCGCGGTCTTGCCGGTGCCGGGCTCCCCCTCGAGCAGCAACGGGCGCTGCATCCGCAGGGCAAGGAAACCGATCGTGGCCAGGGCCTCGTCGCTCAGGTAGCCGGTCGCGCCCAACCGTTCGGCGAGGTCGGCGGCAGAGGTGACTGACGAAGCGGGGTCCATCTGGCCAGCCTACGAGGCCGCGGGCGACGCCCCTACCTACAGGGCTTCGGGGGTGTCTACGTCCTGGCCCGTGGCCAGGTCGCCGCACTCCACGAGTACGGGCGGGTGCCCGGCGAGGTAGTCGCGCGCTCCCTTGTCACCTCGGGCCGATGCGCCCACCCCCTCCCAGTGGTCGCGCCCGATCAGCACCGGGTGGCCGGGCGTCCCGTCGTACGACGCGCGACCCAGCGCGCCCGGGCCGTGGTCGAGCTTGTCGAGGAGACGACGGACCACGTCCGCGCCGACGTCGGGCAGGTCCACCAGCGTCACCAGCGCCGCCGAGGCATTGCCGCTCAACGCATCGGCCAGACCGGCCCGCAGGGAGGCGCCCATGCCCTCGTCCCAGTCCGCCGCCTCCACCACGCGCACGGTCGCGTCGTCGATCAGCCCGGTCACCCGGTCGGCCTCGGCGCCCACCACGACCGTGATGCCGTCGCAGCCGCCCTCGCGCAGGGACGCGATGGCGCGCGTCAGGTACGGCGTACCGTCCCGGTGGGTCAGCAACCCCTTCGGCGTACCCATCCTCCGGCCTGCCCCGGCAGCAAGCAGCAGCCCGAGAACGGATGACACCGGAGCGTCAGCGCTTTGAGGTGACAGGGGTGTTCGGGCGAGATAGCGGAACCCACAAGGTGTACCGATCAGCCCGGAAGGTGGAGCGGGAGACCTCGACAGCGATGTTGCCCGCGAACGCGCGGCGGGCGATCCGCAGCACCGAGGAGCCCTCGGCGATGCCGAGCATGTGCGCCTCGTCGGGCTTGGCGAGATCCGCGTCGACTGAGTCCTCACCCCAGGTCGGCATGATGTCGCGTCGACGCAGGTCCTCGTACAGGCTCTCAGGCAGCGGTGACTCCAGGAACCCGGGCACGATGCTGTCGGCGAGGTACGCGTCCTCGATGCACATCGGCACACCGTCGGCGATGCGCAGGCGCTGCCAGTGCACGACCTTGTCGCCCTGGCTGATCTCGAGCGCGCGAGCCACGCCGGGACCGGCAGACTCCATCCGCGCCAGCAGGGTGCGCGACGAGGGCTTCATGCCCCGCCGGCCCATCTCCTCGGTGTAGCTGGAGAGCCGCACCTGGACGTCGATCTTGGCGCGGGCGACGAAGGTGCCGCGACCGGGGATCCGCTCCAGGAGACCCTCTGCGACCAGGGCGTCGAGGGCCTGACGGACCGTCATCCGGGCTACGCCGAAGTGCTGGACGAGCTCTCGCTCGGACGGCGCTGGGCTCCCAGGGTCGGCTCCATTGATCAGGTTGCGGACGTACTCACGGACCTGCACGTGCTTCAGCACGTGTGGCTCCGTTCGGTCGGGGGTGATCACGTCACCCATGGCACCTCCCCTTCTACCCCGCCGTCCTACCATATCCCCGCTCGGCCTCCAGCCTGCGCGAACCGTGTTCTCGGTGACGATCCGTCCCCTGCGTTGAGCCGGGGGTTCTGCCCCGTTCAGCCGGGGGTTCTGCCCCGTTGAGCCGGGGGTTCTGCCCCGTTGAGCCGGGGGTTCTGCCCCGTTGAGCCGGGGGTTCTGCCCCGTTGAGCCGGGGGTTCTGCCCCGTTGAGCCGGGGGTTCTGCCGGGACTCG
>JBFIWG010000191.1:0-6796 GCA_041606495.1 Nocardioidaceae bacterium | reverse complement strand
GCCAGAGATCAGGCAGTTCGAGACCCGGTTGCCTCTGGAGCTCCAGCTCGTGTTCTTGCCGTCGAAGATGATGCCTCGACCCCGGGAGTCGATGATCCGGACGTTCTGCACCAGCGAGTTGTTGCCGTTGTCGAGGTCGATCGCGTCACTGGTGTTCCGTGGGGCGCCGCCTGCAGAGATGGTCAGGTCCTTGACGGTGACGTTGAACGCGCCGCTGAAGTTGAAGGGCTCGGTGTCAGAGTCCGAGCTGTTGACGTTCTTGATGATCGTCGAGTCCCTAGACGCACCTTCGAACGTCACGTCCTGCACGTCTTCCAGCTTGAAGTAGTCCGACCCGAGGTCGTAGGTTCCGGCAGGGAAGGAGATCGTGCCTCCGCCGCTGCCACTTAGGTAGTCCTCCGCGTCCTGCACGACTTTCTTCAGGGTTCCGCTGAAGTTGCGACCCGGCGAGGCCGCCGTCCATGACGTGCCACTTCCGGAGACGACGAACGTCTCCCCCGCCGCGTGCGCCGGTCCTGCCGGCGACAGCCCGACCCCGACCACGGCGACCGCCGCGGCCACCAGGCCGGCCCTCCATCTGCTGTGCTGAATCCTCATCGTTATTCCTGTCGTCGTCGTCGACGTCAGGGCCCCCATCGTTCTGATGACCCCGCGTGGCTCACTTCGTTCGAATCGAGACCTGACTTCCATCCGTCTGCCGGTGGCCGGATCGGCCGCCCCACCCCCCGGTGGGGCGCCGGCGCATCACCAAGAGGTTGACAAGCCCACCCCCTCGTCCTTTGGCCCCGTGAACATGTGCCTCACCCGACTTCCAGGACCAGCTGCGGCTCGAGGCCTGCGGTCCCCTCTGAGGAGACGAAGTCGGCACCGTTGCTCAGCTCGGAGTCGACGAGGAAGTTGTACGACCCGTCGCCCGTAACCACAGAGGACACGTCGAGCTCGTACCACGTGTCCACCTCGACCGGTCCCAGCGAGCCAAGGCTCGACCCCGCCGGGTTGGGCTTGTCGTTCCAGGTGGTGCTGTTCGACCAGGGGTCGTTCGTCTCGTAGAAGACGCCGCCCTGGTCCGACTTGTCCACGCAGTGCAGGCGGATCTTCGCGCTGAGCACCTGCTTGCCCTCAGCGACGACGAACCGCAGGTAGCTCTCCTTCTGCGGTGAGCCGTCGGTGTAGAGCTTCGCCGCCGAGCCGAACGAGCGGTCTGGTCTGTCGTCCCGCACGAACGTGTCCAGGGTCGGCAGCAGCGTCACCGTCGTCCCGCCAGGCGGCGGGGGCGGAGCGGGATCGGTGGTGACGTTCAGCGGACCGGCACGCCCGGACTCGTTGGCCGCACCGTCCACCGCCGACACCTCGTAGGCGTACGTCGTGTCGGCCACCACGCCGGTGTCGGAGTACGACGTACCCGTCGTCCGATCGATCTCGGCGTTGTCGCGATACACGACGTACTCACTCACGCCGGTCCCGGTGTCCGTGCTCGCGTCCCACGCGATCGTCGCCTCGGTAGCCGACACAGAGATCTCCCGCAGGTTGCCCGGCACCGTCGGCGGCTCGGTGTCGCCCGGTGGTGGCGGAGCTCCCGAGTCGACGGTCAGCACCAGCTGAGGCCTCAGCGCAGCCGGGCCTTCCGATGAGCTGAAGTCGGCGCCGTTGCTCGACGGTGAGTCGGCGATGAAGCTGAAGACCCCGTCGGTGTTCACATAGGTGCTGACGTCGAGCTCGTACCAGCTCCCGGCGGACACCGGCCCCAGGGACCCGAGCGTCGGACCTGCAGCACTGGGTCTCCCGTTCCAGGTCGTGCTCTCCGACCAACCGTTCCCCGTCGGGTAGAAGAAGCCGCCCTGGTTGGACTTGTCCACGACGTGCAAGCGCAGCGTCGCGTCGATCACCGGCTTGTTCTCGTCGACGTTGAACTTGATCAGCGTCTCCTTCAGCGGAGAGCCGTCGACATCGAGGCTGGTGTTGTTGCCGTACGACGTGGTTGCCCGGTCCGAGCGCACGAAGGTGTCGGCCGTCGGCGTCAGCGTGACAGTGGTCGCACCCGGGGGTGGTGGCACCTCGGCCTCGGTCGTGACCGTCTCCGTGTTCGATGGGCCCGACTCGTTGTTGCCGGCGTCGTACGCCGTTACGTAGTAGTCGTAGGTGGTGTCCGGCTGCGCGGTGTCGTCGACGAACGACGTGCTCGGGCTGGTCCCGATCTGGGCGCCGTCCCGGTAGATCCGGAAGCCGATGACGCCGACGTCGTCGCCGTTGTCGGTCCAGCTCAGCGTGACCTGGCGCGGACCGTCGACCGTGGCAGTCAGGTCGGTCGGGTCGTTGGGCGGAGTGGTGTCGCTGGAGGAGCCGTGGCACTGGTCGGTGCCGGTGTCGGTGAAGGTCTGCCCGGCGATCGGCACAAACTCCCAGGTGTAGCTGGTCGGGTGCAGCGTCAGCTTGAGGACGCCGTACGTCCGGTCCTCGCGCACCTCGCTGTTCGGTCGAATGTCCACGAAGCTGGTGTGGTTCGCGCCACCGGTCCCCACGATGAACGACCGGATCCCGCGCACCGGGTCCGCCACGCCGTCCGGCGTCTGCTTGGCGAATCGTTCGTAGGTGTGATCGTGCGAGGCAAGCACCAGGTCGGCGTCGGCCTCGTAGAGCGCGTCCCAGAAGGTCTTGTACCGGTCGTTGTCACGGCCGCCGGAGCTGAACAGCGGCTGGTGCCAGTACGCCAGGGTGCAGGTGTTCGGGTGGGCCGCCAGGTCCTGTCGCAGCCACTGTCCCTGCGGCGTGTTCTCGCTGCACCCGCCGGCCTTGCTGCAGTTGGAGTTCAGCACGATCACGTGCCAGGCACCGATGTCGTAGCTGTAGTAGCCCTTGTCCGGGTCACCGGCGGCGGAGCCGAAGTAGCCGAAGTGGCCTGCGGCGCCGGCGTTGCTCGAGTTGCACCCCGTTCGCTCGGGACCGTCGGAAGTGAGGTACTCGTGGTTGCCCACCGCCGGGAAGGTGATGTCCTTGACCCTCCCCCAGGAGAGGTCGTAGGACTCCTGGTAAGCCTGAAGGCTGCCGCAGTAGTACTGGTTGTCGCCGAGGGGCATGACTGCAGCCAGACCCTGGTTCACCAGCAGGTCGGAGACGGCCTTCTGCTTGCACGAGTTGGTGCTGCCCTCGCCGTTGTTGAAGTTGCTCTTGGCCGGGTCGCACGCGATGTCACCCGCAGCCGCGACCACTGGGTCGTGCTGCGATGCCAGGGCGAGCGGCTCGGCAATCCGAAGCTCGGTCGGCCCGTTCTTGACCCCTGCCTCCGTGCCGGCCGTCATGGCCGCCACTGCAACACACCCGGCTCCGAAGAGCATCGATGCACCCAGCCGCGCCCGGATCGCGCGGCGTGTTGTCGCTTCACCTTCGTTGAACACTTCTCCCGAGAACATGCTTTCGCCTTCCGTGTCATCGATCCGGCCGACGCGGACGCCACAGCGCACGAACGGGCACAGGTGTGTACAGCTACCTGCCCGGACGCGGAGCGGGTCCACGTGCCAAGGGTCATGACGGCACTCCTTCCTTGTGTCGGGCCGGCTCCGCCGGCTCAGTAGGGGGGTAGAGCGGCTGCTTTCTGCGCTTGAACGCGAGCCAGAAGTTCAAGAGGGCGACCATGAAGAGAAGCGCGACCAGGGCACCCCAACCGGTAAGCCCCTTGTTGTCGGCAACGTTGCCCTCGTCGAGTCCGGCGGGGACCTTTGCCTCGCCACCTAGCAGCTCGGCAAGGACGCTCAGCTCTTGCATCCCGTGGTTGCGGCTTGGCTCGACGTGGCTGTTCTCGCTGAACTCGTTCCAGCTGATCACGGCGACGGCGTCCGGCTGCGAGGCTTGGGCGGAAGCGAAGGCGGACTTCAGGGTCTCCCCGCCCTCCCGGGGGATCACGATCCTGCCGCCGATCAGTCGCGCGTCGAACCCGGCGGATGCCGGCGCGAACCACAGGCCGTCGTCGTCGTGCACCACCTTGGCGATGCTCTTCAGTCGCTCGCGGTGTGAGGCCTGCGTCGGGTCGCCGGAGGACCAGTAGTAGGCGTCGCCGTCCATGACGCTGGCCGTGCGCTGGTACTCCTCCGGGCTCTTCGAGGAGGCCAGGACGTGGAGCCGGTTGCGCACGCCTTCGGTCGCTCTCTCGAGCTCGTCGACGGAGTACTCCTCCGTGCCGGTGATGACCACGACGGGCTTGTCGAAAGTGTCGAACGCCGGGCTGTCGCCGTACTGGTCGGCGAAGCGCTTCAGGTCGGCCGCGATCTGGTCGACCGGGAGCGTGTTCCGCTCGAAGTCCAGGCCCTGGTAGATGATTCCGAGCTTGAACTCCTGTCGCTCGGCTGTCTTCACCAGAGTCCTTAGTCGACTGCTGAGGTGGTCCTGGTCCTTCCACGAGACGAGGAAACCGGTGAGACCAGCCTCCTTCGCCATCGTGACGTGCCGCGCCATCACTACCGGATCGTCGCTGGAGTAGCGCCCCAGCAACGGGTAGTCCGTCTTGGCTCGCAACCATGAGGTCGGCTGGAACCAGATGTAGTAGTACGCGAACACCGGTGGCATGCCCCGGGAGCTCACCGGGGCTGGGTCCCTTCCGGCCGCCTCGGCCGGTGGCGCCGTAGCGAAGACTCCGCCCGCGGCGACGAGCCCGACCACCACGGCGGCACCGAACAACCGCCCGAGCCTGGCCCGGATGTTCGTGTGCAGACGGATCAGGTGGTGCCGTCGGCCGACCAGGACCAGCGAGATCGCAATCAGGATGATGGTGGACACGATCAGGCCCAGGTCGATCTGGGAGATCACCTCGATCTCGACGATCTGGTCCTTGGAGACGCTCATGGGCCGTGTGAACGACACACCGGGTCCGTAGACATGGACGTCGTACTGCGCCCGAGGCAGGTTGTCCAGCAGTGCGACACCCTGATCGTCGAACGGCTCGCGGATCACCGTGCCATCCGGTCCGGCCAGCTCGACCCCCTCACCGGCGAGTGAACCGAACAGCAGGTCCCGGCCGACGATCTCGACCCGGTAGAACAGCAGGCTGATCCGCCAGTCCTGGGTCTGCTCGGGGATGAAGACCTGCTGGCCTCGGTTGACCACGTCCGCACCGTCGACGATGACCTTGCGGACGCTCCAGTAGAGCTCCTTGTTGACCAGTCCCTTGGTGGTCTGCTGGGTACGACCGGCCGCCACCCACATGGGCCTGCTCAGGTCCTCACCGCGCAGCTGCACGATCTCGCCGGTGTTGCTGCGCAGCTCGAGCAGCGAGATGCGCTCAGGCGGCACCTCGCGACCACCGCGGTCCACGAACGTCCACGAGACCAGCCGCTGGGTCCGGAGCCCGACCTCCAGCTTCTTGCCGCCTATGCCGTGCTCCGGCGAGCCGACGACCCGGTCCAGCTCCACCTTCCGGTCCTTGGCGACCCGGGACTCCAGGACGTTGAACCGTTCGTTGAGGCCCTCGAAGTTCCGGATGGGTAGCCGGATGCGGCCGTTGCTGTTCGCGGTCGCGATGACACCGTCGGCAGCGACGCGCGCCCCCGGCGTGGACGGCACGGTCTTCACGACCAGGACTCCGGACGTGTCACGCTCGGCCGCCGCAGGGCTCGGAGCGACCAGTCCGAGCAACGCGGCACACAGCAGGAGCACCAGCACCTTGCCGGGCCGTTGGAGGCTGTGGATCGCGCTCATCACTTCTCGGGCTCCGTCGTGGAATCGAGATTGGGAGCCTCGTCGGCGACGTCGAGAGCCAGGTGACTGTGCCGTGGCCGCTTGCGTGAACGCACCGTGGCAAGCGCGGCAAGCACCGCAGTCAGGCCCAGCGCGCCGGTGTACGCGGCGTACACAGGGGGTGTGTAGGGCCGGTCCGGTTCGGGGACGTCCCGCTCGAGGTTGAGGAACACAGGTGGACGCGGCGGCCTGTTGAAGTCGAACGCCTCCATCATGTCGTTGGCGCGAGCGTCGCGATCCGTCAACGGCTTCAGATTCCAGTTCGACTCGATGAACGCCAGGATCGAGGTGAAGTCGCTGGTGTCGCTGCTGACGAAGCCACGCTTGGCGTACGGGCTCACCAGCAGTGCCGGCACCCGGAAGCCCAGGCCGAACTCATCCACCTTGGGCGGGATGACGTGGTCGTACCAACCACCCCAGTCGTCGTAGGTCCAGAAGAACGCCGAGGACTCCCAGTGCTCGGACCGCTTCAGCTCGTTGATCAGCGAGCGGACGAAGTTCTGCCCGGCCTGGATGCTGCCCGGGGGGTGCTCGCTGGCCCCGGACGGGACCAGGTACGAGACCGCCGGGAGGTTCCCCTCCGCCGCGTCCTTGTAGTACTCCTCCATGTCGACGATGCGCGAGGAGAACTCCGGGTCGTCGATGTAGCGCTCGTAGGCGAGCACCGGTGCCCAGATCACCTGGGCGGCACGGTCCACCTCGGCGGTGTCCCTTGTCCGGTAGGTGATGGTCGGGTCGTAGTTCTGGATGTAGAACTTCCAGCTCACTCCGGCCTCGTCCAACCGGTCGAAGATGGTGGGCAGGTCACCCCAGCCTTCCTCCGGGATCTGCTCGCTCTTGCCGGTGGCGCCGGGGTGGGCCGCAACGGCGAACATGTGGTTGGTGACGCTGCCACCGAATGCCGAGGCGAAGAACCGGTCGAAGATGACGTACTCGTCGGCGATGTTCCAGTAGTAGGGCAGGTCACGGTCGTCGTAGTAGCCCATCGTGATGGTGCCGTCACGGCCGTCCCTGGAGTTTGCCTCGACGAATCCGTCCATGGCGCCACCGTTCAGCTGCTGCTCGAACGCCG
>JBFIWG010000190.1:0-6810 GCA_041606495.1 Nocardioidaceae bacterium | reverse complement strand
GTCACCTGGTGCGAACCAAGCGACTTGATCGGGTTGCCGACGATGATCTTGCGCTTGTCGACCGAGCCGGTGCCGATGGTGTCGGTGATCGCCGAGGCGATGTCGTTGACGGTCACGGCACCGAAGAGACGGCCGCCCTCGCCGGCGCGAACCGGCAGGCTGACGGTCGTGCCCTCGAGCTTGGCCTTGATCTCCTTGGCCTGGTCGAGGTCGCGGACCTCGCGGCTGGAGCGAGCGGCCTTGATCGACTCGATGGTCTTCTCGCCACCGCGGGTCCAGCGGATCGCGAGGCCACGCGGCACGAGGTAGTTGCGGCCGTAGCCGTCACGAACCTCGACCACGTCGCCCGCGGCACCGAGGCCGGTGACTTCCTGAGTAAGGATGAGCTTCATCAGTCAGTTCCTTTCTCAGCGAGCCGTGGACGTGTAGGGCAGAAGGGCAACCTCGCGGGCGTTCTTGACCGCGGTCGCAACGTCGCGCTGGTGCTGCACGCAGTTGCCGGTCACCCGACGGGCACGGATCTTGCCGCGGTCGGAGATGAACTTGCGAAGCAGTGTCGTGTCCTTGTAGTCGACGTACGACACCTTCTCCTTGCAGAACTGGCAAACCTTCTTCTTCGGCTTGCGGAGTACTGGCTTGGCCATTGTGGTGCTCCCTTGTTGGGTAGAGCCCGGCTCTCGCCGGAATGGTCAGCTGCAGGAACTGCAGCCAGTGATTCGGACTTGTTGCGCGCCCCGGCCGAGACGGTGCTCGACCGGCGCTCGCCAGATCAGAACGGAGGCTCCTCCGAGGATCCCCCGACGCCCGGCGTGGCCCACGGGTCGTTGGCGGGAGCCTGCTGGCCGCCGCCGTACGAGCCGCCACCCTGCTGACCGCCCCAGCTTCCGCCGGAGCCGCCGGCCTGCTGGCCGCCACCCTGCTGGCCCGCACCCTGGGAGGCCCAGGGGTCGTCGCCGCCGCCGCTGAAGCCGCCACCCTGACCGCCGCCGGAGCGGGTTGTCTTGGTGACCTTCGCGGTGGCCGTCTTCAGGCTGGGGCCGACCTCCTCGACGTCGATCTCGAAGACCGTTCGCTTCTCGCCCTCACGGGTTTCGTAGGAACGCGCCTTCAACCGACCCTGGACGATCACCCGCATGCCGCGCTGAAGCGACTCGGCGGCGTTCTCGGCCGCCTGCCGCCACACGGAGCAGTTGAGGAAGAGCGTCTCGCCGTCCTTCCACTCGTTCGTCTGCCGGTCGAAGTTGCGCGGCGTGGACGCGACGGTGAAGTTCGCCACCGCAGCACCCGAGGGGGTGAAGCGGAGCTCGGGGTCGGCGGTGAGGTTACCGACGACGGTGATGCTGGTTTCGCCTGCCATATCAGGGCTCCCTGGTCTTGAGGGTCTACGACGGATGACCGGGGGAATCGGTCGGATTACCGATGTTCTGATCGTGAAGCGCCCAGGTGGGCGCGACGTCAGCGAACGTCGGGACGAATGACCTTAGTGCGCAGCACCGACTCGTTCAGCGAAAGCTGACGGTCGAGCTCCTTCACCGTGGCCGGCTCGGCCTGCAGCTCGATGACTGCGTAGATGCCTTCGGCGTTCTTGTTGACCTCGTAGGCCAGACGGCGACGTCCCCAGACGTCGACCTTCTCCACCGACCCGCCATCCTTGCGGACGACGTTGAGGTACGTGTCGAGCGAAGGCGCAACGGTGCGCTCTTCCAGGTCGGGGTCGAGGATGACCATGACTTCATATGCACGCAAAGCGGTCTCCACCTCCTTCGGACTCAGGCGGCCACGGCATTTCCGTGACAGGAGGGCTTGCGTCCGTCGTACCCGTGCCGGATCTCCGGCGCGGCTGCGACGTGCCGACGGCCCGACACCCACCGGTTGGGGTCGAGCCGAAACGACGGTCCAGAGTAGCAGCGCAGGCACCGGCCCAGAAAATCCTTGTCCACAGGCTCCGCCCCCGCCACAGTGGTCCCGTGAGACTGCCCGACGCGCTGCACCGGCGGATCAACACCGACGGTCAGCGGCACCCCCTCGAGAACACCCTCGCGTTCGCCTGCCTCGGGCTCGGCGTGCTCGCCCTCGGTGCGCTTCTCGCCGGCTGGTACGACGCCGCGGCCTACCTGGGACTGGCCGGGGCCGCGGTCGCCGGCTACGACGAGTTCATCGCCAAGACCAGCGGTGAGCGGTGGATCATCCTCGCCGGTTTCACGCTCTGCCTGGTGGGCATCGCCCTCGCCATGGCCAACGGCGCCATCTTCTAGGTCGCCTCCTAGGCTGGGGCCATGGCTGTGAACCTCTCCCTCGGTGCCCACGTCGACCAGGCCGACCCGGTGGCGGAGGCCGTCGAGCGCGGCGCCGACCTGAGCCAGTTCTTCCTCGGCGACCCGCAGGGATGGAAGGGCCCCGAGGTGCAGTACGACGGCGGCGCGGAGGCCCTGCGCAAGACGGCTGAGGCGGCCGGCGTGGACCTGTACGTGCACGCGCCGTACGTCCTCAACGTGGCCACCACGAACAACCGGATCCGGATCCCGAGCCGCAAGCTGCTCCAGCAGCAGATGGACGCGGCAGCGGAGATCGGCGCCAAGGGGCTGATCGTGCACGGCGGCCACGTCAACAAGGACGACGATCCGGAGAAGGGCTTCGACAACTGGCGCAAGTGTGTCGACCAGCTCGACCTCAAGGTGCCGTTGCTGATCGAGAACACTGCGGGCGGCACCAACGCGATGGCGCGCTACCTGGACCGGATCGGCCGGGTCTGGGACGCGATCTCCACCGCCGAGGGGAGCGACATGGTGGGGTTCTGCCTCGACACCTGCCACGCCCACGCCGGCGGCAACGACCTGACCACGATCGTGGAGCGGGTGCGCGCGATCACGGGCCGGATCGACCTGGTGCACGCCAACGACAGCCGGGACGCCTTCGACTCCGGCGCCGACCGGCACACCAACTTCGGTCAGGGTCAGATCGACCCTGACGAGCTGGTCGGGGTGGTCCGCGACGCCGGGGCTCCGGTGGTCTGCGAGACGCCGGGCGGCGCCGAGGGCCACAAGGCCGACTTCGCCTGGCTGACCAGTCGCCTCGCCTGACCGACCTCGCTCGCCGGGCGGCTGTGACCCTGGTCCCGTCCGCCCTCTCCGACTCGGGAACGCCCGGGGCCGGACGTGTAGCCTCAGGCAGCGTGAACCAGCCGAGCCTGACCGTCCGCACGATCACCCCCGCCGAGCATCTCGACTTCCTCCGCTCCCAGCGCTCGGCGAGCTTCCTGCAGACCCCCGCCTGGGGTGAGGTCAAGAGCGAGTGGCGTCGCGAGTCGATCGGGTGGTTCGACGACTCGGACAAGGTGGTGGGCGCCGCGCTGGTCCTCTACCGCCAGCTGCCCAAGGTGAGGCGCTACCTCGCCTACCTGCCGGAGGGTCCGGTCATTGACTGGGCCTCCGACCACCTCTCGGACTGGCTGGCGCCGATGACCCGGCACCTTGCCGGCCAGGGTGCGTTCGGTGTCCGGATGGGGCCGCCGGTAGTGACCCGCCGCTGGACCGCCGACGCGGTGAAGCAGGGCGTGGCCGACGAGAACGTCTCCCGGCTCGGCCAGATCGCGCCGTCGGACCGCTCCCGCACCGGCGCCCGGGTCGTCTCACAGCTACGTGAGCTCGGCTGGCGCCTGCAGTCGGTGGAGGGTGGTTTCGCCGCAGGCCAGCCGCAGTACAACTTCCAGATCCCGCTGACCGATCGCACCGAGGACGACGTCCTCAAGGGCATGAACCAGCAGTGGCGTCGCAACATCAAGAAGGCTGCCAAGGCCGGGGTCGAGGTTTCACATGGAACCATCGACGACCTGCACCTGTTTCACGACCTCTACAAGCACACCGCTGAGCGTGACCACTTCACACCGCGGCCTCTGTCGTACTTCCAGACCATGTTCCGGGCCCTGCTCGCGGAGGAGCCGGACCGGATCCGCCTCTACCTGGCCCGCCACGAGGGCGACCTGGTCGCGGCCACGATCTGGGTCCGGGTCGGCGGCCACACCTGGTACTCCTACGGCGCCTCCTCCACCGAGAAGCGCGACGTCCGCGGCTCGAACGCCGTGCAGTGGGCGATGATCCAGGACTCCCTGAAGGCCGGTGCGGACGTCTACGACCTGCGCGGGATCACCGACACCCTCGACTCCGACGACCCGCACGTGGGCCTGATCCAGTTCAAGGTCGGCACCGGTGGCGAGGCCGTGGAGTACGCCGGGGAGTGGGACCTGCCGATCAACGGCCTGATCTACAAGGCCTTCGACCTGTACATGAGGCGGCGCTGATGTCCATGGTCCTGCACGTCGACGGGGACCGTTGGCGTTCTCACCTGAAGTCGACGCTGGAGACGCACCCGGACCTGGTCCCGGTGATCAAGGGCAACGGCTACGGCTTCGGTGTGCCGCGCCTGGCCCGCAAGGCCGCCTGGCTCGGGGTCGACACCGTCGCGGTCGGCACGTACGACGAGGTGGAGCAGGTGCGCTCCCGGTTCGCCGGGACGATCCTGGTGCTCACACCGTGGCGACCGTTCGAGTCCCGGGTCGTGTACGACGACCGGGTGATCCACACGGTCGGCCGGCTCGAGGACCTGCAGGCGTTGGCCGCTCGCCACGACCGGCCCCGCGTCGTGCTCGAGCGCATGACGTCGATGCTGCGGCACGGGTTCTCTTCCCGGGGCCTGCGCGAGTCCGGCGAGCTGCTGTCGGGCTCCGCCGGGGCCGGGGTCGCGGTGGAGGGCGTGGCGCTTCACCTGCCGATGACGAGGGGTAACCACGTCGTCGAGGTCGAGCGACTGATGACCGACGTGGTCGCCGCCGGCCTGCCCACCGAGCGGATCTACGTCTCGCACCTCACCGACGAGGAGCTCGCCTCCGTGCGCACCTCCTACCCCGACTACGAGTTCCACCCTCGCGTCGGCACCGGCCTGTGGCTCGGTGACCGCGGAGCGCTGAGCGTGAAGGCCGCCGTTCTCGACGTGCACCCGGTGGAGCGGGGGGACGTCTTCGGCTACCGCGGGCGGAGCGCGCCCCGGGCGGGCACGATCCTGGTCGTGTCGGGCGGCACAGCGCACGGCATCGGCCTCGAGGCGCCGACCGGTGGTGCAACCCTCAAGCAGCGGGCCGCCTCCATCGCGAAGGGCGGCCTGGACGCGGCCGGGTTCGTGCGCTCGCCGTACACCATCGAAGGCAAGCAGCGGCTGTTCGCCGAGCCGCCGCACATGCAGGCCTCGATGCTGTTCCTGCCGCAGGGCGCACGGGTGCCGCAGGTCGGGGACGACATCGACGTCCGGGTCCGGTTCACCACGACCCGGTTCGACGAGACCGTCGTCAGCTGACCGGGACCGGGTCGTTGGTGTCGGCCGGGTGCATCGGGTCGTCGGCGATCCCGTCCGCTCGCACCGGGTCCTTCCACGGGAAGAGGATGTCGCGGACGACCACCGCGACCAGGTAGAGCTCGCACAGCACCCGCACCACGATCGCGACCCAGTAGAAGCGGTCCGGCTCGCCACTGGCGCCGGGCGCGGTGAGCTCGCCGAGGTAGAGCCAGACGGCGCCGAAGTAGAAGACCTCACCGGCCTGCCAGATCAAGATGTCGCGCCAGCGCGGACGGGCGAGCACCGCGAGCGGCAGCAGCCAGAGCACGTACTGCGGTGAGTACACCTTGTTCACCAGCAGGAACCCGGCCACGATCAGGAACGCCAGCTGCGCGATGCGTGGGGTACGACGGGCCGCCATCCCGAGCGCGAAGACCGCGATGCACACGCCGAGGAAGAACACCCACGAGACGGTGTTGATCGTCTCCGCCGTCACGGTGTGACCGGCCTGCTGCCACACCAACCACAAGGACCCGAGGTCCGCGCCCCGCTCGGAGTTGAACGACCAGAACACCTTCCACTGCTCGAAGCCGAGCAGCATTGCCGGTGCGTTCGCGAGCAGCCAGGTGACCGCTGCCGCGGTGGTCGCCGAGCCGAACCACCGCATCCGACGGGTGCGCAGGCACACCACCAGCAGCGCGCCGAGCAGGAACAACGGGTACAGCTTGGTTGCCGTGCCCAGGCCGATGAAGATGCCGCTGAGCAACGGACGCCCACGGGCCCAGGCCCAGAGCGCACCGGCCACCATGGCCACCGCGAGCAGGTCCCAGTTGATCAGGCCGCTGAGCACCAGCGCCGGCGAGGCGGCGAACAGCATGGCGTCCCAGGGCCTGCCGCGATGGGCACCGACCATGAAGTACGCCGCGACCAGCAGCGCCACCCCGAGCAGCACGGCGGTCACCATGAAGGACAGCCCCATCTCGTCGGGGACGCCCGGGGCATTGAAGATGTCGGCGGCAGGGCGTGAGGCCCGCTCGTCCAGGTCGGGCCAGCCGCTGAGCGCGTGGGTCAGCAGCGTGGCGCCGTAGGCGAAGTAGCCGATGGCGACCGGGTACTCCATTGCCTGGTAGCGACCGCCGGTGTCAGTGAACGGGAACAGTCGCTCGGCGAAGCCGCGGCCGGTGTAGAGGTAGGGCACGTCCGAGTAGCACATCGCGGCGTACCGCAGCTCGCCGTCGGTCCAGCTGCTGGCCACGCATGGGGCCTTCTGGACCATGCCCAGCACGAAGGCCAGGCAGGCCACCGCAAGGACGACCCGCAGCGGTGTCCACCACGGGTGCGGGCGGGCGTGCTCGCCGACGGGACCGCCTACGACCTCGCTGGCCGCGGTGACCAGCGGGTCGTGCAGCGACGGCTTGGCTGTCCGGTCGACCCCGTCCACTCGCTCGTCGGCCCGCCCGCTCAGCCCGACGTCCGCTGGGACGG
>JBFIWG010000189.1:0-6890 GCA_041606495.1 Nocardioidaceae bacterium | reverse complement strand
GGCCGGGTCGTCGTGCTCGGTCCGACCGGGCGCAACTTCGCGGCAGGCATGTCCGGCGGTGTCGCCTATGTGCTCGACCTCGACGAGGGTCGGGTGAACCCGGGTCTCGTGGAGCTCGGTCCGGTCCCCGACGAGGCCAAGGACGGTCTGCGGGCCGTCGTACGCCGTCACCTGGAGGAGACCGACTCGCCGGTGGCGCAGTCGCTCCTCGACGACTGGGAGAGCGCAGTGCCGCGGTTCACCCAGGTCATGCCCACCGACTACCGCCGCGTGCTCGAGGCGAAGGCTGCCGCCGAGGCGGCAGGTCTCGACGAGCAGGCAGCGACCGCAGCGATGATGGAGGCTCTCCATGGCTGACCCCAAGGGTTTCTTGAAGGACGGGCGTGAGGTCGCCTCGCGCCGTCCCGTCGAGGAGCGTGTGAAGGACTGGAACGAGGTCTACCCCGACGGGGCCGGCCGGTCGCTCCTTCCGATCATCACCAAGCAGGCCGGACGCTGCATGGACTGCGGCATCCCGTTCTGCCACCAGGGATGCCCGCTGGGCAACATCATCCCGGAGTGGAACGACCTGGTCTGGCGCGACGACTGGGAGGGCGCGAGCGAGCGGCTGCACGCGACCAACAACTTCCCGGAGTTCACCGGGCGGCTGTGCCCGGCGCCGTGTGAGACCGCCTGCGTGCTCGGCATCAACCAGGACCCGGTGACGATCAAGAACGTCGAGGTCGCGATCGCGGACCGTGCCTGGGACGACCGTTACGTCACGCCCCAGCCACCGGAGTGGCTCAGCGGCAAGACGGTGGCCGTGATCGGGTCCGGTCCGGCCGGCCTCGCGGTCGCCCAGCAGCTGACCCGGGCCGGTCACACGGTCGCCGTCTACGAGCGGGCCGACAAGATCGGCGGCCTGCTGCGCTACGGCATCCCCGAGTTCAAGATGGAGAAGAAGTACCTCGACCGTCGCCTCGACCAGATGCGCCGCGAGGGCACGATCTTCCGCGCCGGCGTGAACGTCGGCGAGGCGGTGACCGGGTCGCAGCTCACCGAGAGGTACGACGCAGTGGTGCTCGCCGTGGGGTCAACGGTGGCCCGCGACCTGCCGATCACCGGCCGTGAGCTCAACGGCATCCACCAGGCGATGGAGTTCCTGCCCCAGGCAAACCGCGCCTCCCTCGGCGAGGAGGTCGAGGACCAGATCTTGGCTACCGACAAGCACGTCGTGATCATCGGTGGCGGCGACACCGGCGCGGACTGCCTCGGCACGTCGCACCGGCAGGGCGCCGCGTCCGTGACGCAGCTGGAGATCATGCCGCAGCCCGGTACGGTTCGTCCGGCGACCCAGCCCTGGCCGACGTACCCGATGACCTTCCGCGTCTCCTCGGCGCACGAGGAGGGCGGCGAGCGCGTCTACGCCGTCTCCACCAAGGCGTTCCTGGGCGACGACGAGGGCAACGTTCGTGCCCTGCGCCTGGTCGAGGTGGAGTCGAAGGACGGCCGCTTCCAGGAAGTCGAGGGCTCCGAGCGTGAGATCCCCGCGGACCTCGTGCTGTTCGCCATGGGGTTCACCGGGCCTGAGCAGGACGGGCTCGTCTCGCAGCTCGGCGTCGACCTCGACGAGCGCGGCAACGTCGCCCGTGACCTCGAGTACATGTCCTCGGTCGAGGGTGTCTTCGTGGCTGGTGACGCCGGTCGTGGGCAGTCGCTCATCGTGTGGGCGATCGCCGAGGGGCGAGCGGCGGCCGCGGCGGTCGACAAGTACCTCACAGGAACGACCACGCTGCCGGCGCCGATCCCGCCGACGGCGCGACCGTTGATGGTGTGAGGTCCAGATATCAAAACGTTCAAGTGGCCGACGACAGTGATGAGTCAGGGGCCGAGTAGGGTTGGCAAACGTGCGTAAAGCAAAGATCGTCTGCACCCTTGGCCCCGCTACATCCACTCCCGAGCAGATCCGTGCGCTGGTTGACGCCGGCATGGATGTGGCCCGCCTGAACCTGAGCCACGGCTCCTACGCCGACCACGAGCGGTCCTACAAGCTCGTGCGTGAGGCGGCGGACGCCAGCGGCCACGGCGTCGGCATCTTCGCAGACCTTCAGGGTCCCAAGATCCGGCTCGGCAAGGTCGCCGGCGGGCCGGTCGACCTGGAGGAGGGCCAGTCCTTCACCATCACCACGCGAGACGTGCCCGGCGACCGGGAGATCTGCTCCACGACGTACACCGGCCTGCCCGGTGACGTCGCGGTCGGTGACCAGGTCCTCATCGACGACGGCAAGGTCCGCCTCGAGGTGACGGCGGTGAACGACACCGACGTCGAGACCAAGGTGATCGCGGCCGGACCGGTCAGCAACCACAAGGGGATCAACCTCCCCGGCGTCGCTGTATCCGTCCCGGCACTGTCGGAGAAGGACAAGGAAGACCTGCGTTGGGCGCTGCACACCGGCGTCGACTTCATCGCCTTGTCGTTCGTGCGCTCCGCCGCCGACGTCGACGACGTCCGGCAGATCATGTCCGAGGAGAACATCTTCCTCCCGGTCATCGCCAAGATCGAGAAGCCACAGGCCATCGACAACCTGCACGAGATCGTCAAGGCCTTCGACGGCTTCATGGTCGCCCGCGGTGACCTCGGCGTCGAGTGCCCGCTCGAGGACGTGCCGTGGATCCAGGCCCGCGTCGTCGAGATGGCGCGCCGCAACGCAAAGCCGGTCATCGTCGCGACCCAGATGCTGGAGTCCATGATCTCCGCGCCGCGGCCGACGCGGGCCGAGGCCTCGGACGTGGCCAACGCGGTCCTCGACGGGGCCGACGCGGTGATGCTGTCCGGGGAGACCAGCGTGGGGGAGTACCCCATCGAGGCTGTCCGGACCATGTCACGGATCATCAAGTCCACCGAGGACAACGGCCTGCACCGGATGTCGCCGATCGACTGGCAGCCGCGAACCAAGGGCGGTGTCATCGCGAAGGCAGCCGCCGAGGTGGCTGAGCGGATCAACGCCAAGTACCTCGTCGCGTTCACCCAGAGCGGTGACTCGGCACGTCGGCTCGCGCGCTACCGCGGCGACATCCCGGTCCTGGCGTTCACACCGGCGGCCGCGACCCGCTCGCAGCTGTCGCTGACGTGGGGCATCGAGACCTTCAAGACCTCGCCTGTCGAGCACACCGACGAGATGGTGCGCCAGGTGGACGAGTACCTGCTCAAGATCGGGCGCGTCCAGGAGGGCGATCTGGTCGTGCTCATCGCGGGCAGCCCG
Source organism: Nocardioidaceae bacterium (assembly GCA_041606495.1). Lineage (GTDB taxonomy): Bacteria > Actinomycetota > Actinomycetes > Propionibacteriales > Nocardioidaceae > Nocardioides_C. Next base: position 3,648 of record JBFIWG010000189.1, on the reverse strand, counting down.
CCAGGTATTCCCGGGTCGACGAACGCGCTGCGTGTGCACCGGATGGGCGACGCGATCAACGCGGTCGCACCGGCGTACCGTCGGCCGTCCTGAGGCCTACTTGGTCTTGGTGGTTCCTCGTGCGGAGGAGTCGTCGTCGCCGCTCTGCTCGGTGAAGAACGAAAACGTGCCGTCGGTCTCCATGATGGCGAGAGAGACGTCCTCGAGGTTGCGGATGCCGGCCTGACGCGCCGCCTCGTCGAGATCCTCGCGGTGGATCAGCTCGTACTTCATGACCTCGTGGTCGAGTTTCCCGTCGCGCAGGAAGACCGTGGCCTGACCGCGGAGGGCGGGACGGGTCTTGGGCAGCCAGTACATCGCCATCCCCATCAGCATGGACAGTGCGGCGAAGGTGCAGATCGCGAGCAGGCCGGCGGTGAGCGAGTAGTCCTCCTGCAGCACGGTCTGCCCGATCAGGTCGCCCATGGTGACGATCAGGATCAGGTCGAAGGCCGAGAGCTGGGCGATCTGGCGCTTGCCGGTGATTCGGATGACGACGCCGAGAATGACGAAGATCAAGGCTGCGCGCAGCACGATGTCCATTACGGGATCACCCAGACGGTGTAGTCGGTGCGGAGGGTGGGTTGACCGTCGACCTCGACCCACAGGGCGTACTCGTCACGGCCACCCCACTGGGTCGGCGCGACGCGGGCGTCCAGCGAGACGTCGAGGACGTCGCCCTCGGGCGGGTCGAACTCGTAGACCACGAACGCGCCCTCGCCGACCTCCGAGGACGGGTTCGGGAACCAGTTCTGGAAGTCGAAACGGTCGAAGACCTCTTTCTCGAACACGACCGTGACCGGTCCTTCGAAGCCCTCGGTGCTGGTCACCGTGATCTCCATGGGGACGGCTTCGCCGGAGCGGACGACCGACCCGTAGGTGAGGTTCAGCTTCATGGGCCCGTCTTGCGTCGCTTCGGTGCGTTCGCTGGGACCGTAGATCCCCAAAAAGCTCAGGGCGGGGAGCAGGATCAGAATGCCGAGGCCCGCGCGACGGCCGAGCCGTCCCCGTCTCGCCGTCTCCAGGCCCTTGAGATCGCGGAGGGTCGAGGCGCTTTCCATGATGACTGTTGTAGTGCCTCGGCGGCAGCGTGGACGCACGGCGCGCCGCCGTCCGGTCGTGGTGTCTACCTCACGTCTTCGGTGCGATGAGCCCGTCGAGCCGCGCGACACCGGCGGCGGTGGAGACTGAGATGGGTTCAGGGGTTCCGATCTCTTGAGAGTTCACCGCGTGCCCCGGGTGGGATTCGAACCCACACTGGATGGTGTTTGAGACCACTGCCTCTGCCGTTGGGCTACCGGGGCTCCGGCGCGCGATTACGGTACCCGATCCCGCGGCCGCGCCGTGCCCCAGCCGCCTGATGTGCGCGAGCGGTGCGTCCCGCACTAGCCTTACCTGTCGTGACCCAGAATGCTCACGCTCCAGCCCGCCGTGTCGTCATCGCCGAGGACGAGGCGTTGATCCGCCTCGATCTCGCCGAGATGCTCGGCGAGGAGGGGTACGACGTCGTCGGGCAGGCGGCCGACGGGCAGCGGGCCATCGAGCTCACCGAGGAGCTTCGCCCCGACCTGGTCGTCCTGGACGTGAAGATGCCCAAGCTTGACGGCATCTCCGCCGCCCAGCGAATCGCCGAGCAACGGATCGCGCCGGTGGTCATCCTGACCGCCTTCAGCCAGCGTGACCTGGTGGAGCGGGCTCGCGACGCCGGCGCCATGGCCTACCTGGTCAAGCCGTTCAACAAGGTCGACCTGATGCCCGCCATCGAGATGGCCGTCAGCCGCTTCGCCGAGCTGCAGATGCTCGAGGCCGAGGTTGCGGACCTGTCCGAGCGGCTGGAGACGCGGAAGCTGGTCGACCGGGCCAAGAGCGTGCTGCAGCAGCAGCTCTCGCTCAGCGAGCCCGACTCCTTCCGTTGGATCCAGAAGACCGCGATGGACCTCCGCCTCTCGATGCGTCAAGTGGCCGAAGGCGTGATCGCACACGGTCCCGGCGTCGCGGACGAGGGTGCGCCCGGCTCGAAATAGCGAGTCGCCACGCCGTGAAGGAGCCGCCTTGTCGAGCAGTTTCAGCCTCCTGATCGCCGCAGGTCACGAAATGGCAACGACAGGGCCGCGATTTGTGTCGAGATACACAAAAGCCGGGGTATCAGGCGCTAGGTTCGCCTCATCACAAGGACGCGGTCGCTTTTGCGCAATTGGAAGCGCCGCAATACTCCACTAGACGGAGGCTCAATGATTCGCCCAACCCGCACCTGGCGCATGGCTGCAGTACTGGCGACCGCGTCGCTGGTGCTCACTGCCTGCGGCGGGGACTCGGAAACGCCCGCTACCGGCGGAGAATCCCCCACCGATGGCGAGACCGGCGCCGCAATGAAGGGTGACGGCACCCTGAAGATCGGCACGCTGCTCCCCGAGACCGGTGACCTCGCGTTCCTCGGCCCGCCCGAGTTCGCGGGTGTTGACCTCGCGGTCAAGGAGATCAACGACGCCGGCGGCGTGCTCGGCAAGCCCGTGGAGTCGGTTCGAGCGGACTCCGGTGACGGTACGCCCGACATCGCCGGCGCCTCTGTCGACACGCTCCTCGAGCAGAACGTCGACGCCATCGTCGGCGCGGCTGCTTCCGGTGTGTCGCTGAGCGTCATCGACAAGATCACTGGTGCCGGTGTCGTGCACTTCTCGCCCGCGAACACCTCGCCGGCGTTCGACTCCTACGACGACGGCGGGCTCTACTTCCGTACCGCCCCGTCCGACGTGCTCCAGGGTGAGGTTCTCGGAAACCTCGCGGTCGAGGACGGCAACCAGAACATCGCGATCATGGCTCGCCAGGACTCGTACGGCGAGGGTCTTGCACAGCGTGCGCGCGAGGTCCTGGAGGAGAAGGGTGCGACCGTCAAGGAGTACATTCTGTACTCCGCCGACGCGCAGAACTTCACCGCCGAGGTGAACAAGGTGGCGTCCGCGAAGCCCGACGCGATCATCCTCATCGGTTTCGACGAGACCACGAAGATCATCCCGCAGTTCATCGCCAAGGGCGTTGGGCCGAAGGACGTTCAGATCTACTTCGTGGACGGCAACCTGTCCGACGGATACGACCCGAAGAGCTTCAACCTCGAGGGCGTCAAGGGCACCAAGCCGGCTCCTGCCGAGATCGACCAGTCGTTCAACGACAAGCTGCTCGAGATCGACCCGAAGCTCAAGGACTTCTCCTACGGTCCGGAGTCCTACGACGCGGTCACGCTCATCGCTCTTGCGGCGGTCGCGGCCGGTGACGACTCTGGTGAGGCAATCGCCAGCGAGCTGATCAACGTGTCCAAGGACGGTACGCCGTGCTCCTCGTTCGCCGAGTGCCGCGACCTGCTCGACGCGGGCGAGGACATCGACTACAACGGTGCCGCCGGTCCGGTCGACATGAACGACACGGGTAGCCCGAACAAGGCCACCATCGGTATCTACGAGTACGACAGCAAGAACAAGGCCAAGCAGGTCGACTCGGTCGCCGGCGTTATCAACTGACGCAGGAAGATCTAGCACGACAACGCAAGGCTCAGTAATACCGGGAGCGGCCCGGCCAGGAAACTGGCCGGGCCGTTCTGTTGTTCCTTGGGGTCTC